>CALVSQ010000014.1 GCA_944359085.1 uncultured Bacilli bacterium
ATGATGATAACAAACATTTTATTTAAAAAATATATTCTAATGTATTTTGTTATAATAAATTTTATAACTTTTATAGTGTTTGCTCTTGATAAAATTTATGCTATAAAGAAAAAATGGCGATATAAAGAAGTCTCTTTATTTGGAATGTGTTTAGCTGGTGGAGCAATTGGTGGATTTTTAGCAATGCATTTATTTCGGCACAAAACTAAGAAAAAAGTTTTTGTGATTGGAGTTCCATTAATAATAATAATTCATTTAGTTATTATTATGTGGTTTATAAAGTAATTTAAAAATGACTAAATTGTAATAGTTATTACAATTTTTATTTGATATAATATTTAAAGGAGATGATAAAATGGGATATGTTGAAGCTATTAAAACAGCAATTTTAATTTTTCCTTTAATTGCTTTTTTATTTACATTACCATTTATTTTACATCAATATCATAAATATGGAGCAATTCATAAATTTCGAACTTTAATTATTTATTCATTTATTTTATATATGATAACTATTTATTTTTTAGTTATTTTACCACTTCCTAGTATAAGTGATGTAACTAAACCGGATAAAATAATGAATTTAATTCCATTTTCTTTTGTTGACGATTTTATAAATAAAAGTTCTTTTATTATAAATGATCCTAACACATATTTACAAGCGTTAACTAGTTCAAGTTTTTATGTTGCAGCATTTAATATTTTAATGATTATACCATTTGGAATGTATTTAAGATATTATTTTAAATTTAGTTTTAAAAAAGTATTTTTCTTTAGTTTTTGTTTAAGTTTATTTTTTGAATTAACGCAATTATCGGGACTATATTTTATTTATCCTTATCCATATCGATTATTTGATGTTGATGATTTAATATTAAATACTTTAGGTGGTGTATTAGGCTATTTAATAATGGGAATAGTTGATAACTTTTTACCAACTCGTGATGAAATAGATAAACAAGCAAAAGAATTGGGTAAAACAGTATCAGGTTTAAGAAGAATTACATTATTCTTTTTAGATATGTTTATTTTTGTTATATTTACTATTTTTATAAGTATATTTACTAAAAAAGCTATTTATATTTCTTTTATAATATATTATATTTTAATACCTTATTTTAAAAATAATCAAACATTAGGTGGTAAATTTTTAAATGTTAAGTTAGATTTTCCTAATAAAAAATTAATAAGATTAACATTAAGAATAATATTTATTTATGTATATTATTTTATATTAGTTTATTTTTTAGGAATCGGATCAATTGCAATAATAAGTTATTTTAACTTAAATACATTTATATCTTTTATTTTATATGTTTTAGTTTTATTAGGAGTATTTACTTTTTATTTAACAAATATAATAATAATTTTAAAAGATAAAACTATATTTTATGATAAGTTATTTAAAGTTACATATGAAAGTACAATTTTAATTGAAGAAGAAATTCATGATGAATCTGAAGGTGATGAAAATGAAAAAAGAGAAGATATTTAAAATATTAACATTTATCTTTATGATTTTAACTTTTATTGGAGCAGGATATGTATTACTAAATAAAGGACAGGTAAGTGCGGGATATGCAGTTATTCCAAGTTTATTTTGTGCCATATTTTCTCAATTAGCAGTTTATGAAAAATTTAAAAATAAATAGGAGATACATTTATGAAAAATAAAATATTTAATCCAATTATTATTTTTATAATCGGTTTAATATTAGGTATTGTTTCAAAATTGTTTGATATTTATACAGAAATATTAGGAAATATATTTTCTGAATTTGCTGTTTGGATATTGTTTGGAACTTTAATATCTATATATAGTGATAATAAAAAGAAGGCAATGATAAATGTTTTTCTATTTTGTATAGGTATGTTAATAACTTATTATTTAACAGCGCATATTACTCATTCTATATATGGTTGGGCATTTATTAAGGGTTGGACTTTGTTTGCTTGTGTTTCACCTATATTTGCATATTTCACTTGAATGACAAAAGAAAAAGGGATTTTGCCTTTAATAATTCGTATAGGAATAATTGGAGTATCAATATTTTCTAGTATGTTTTTATTTACTTTTGATATATTTGATTTAATAATAAATTTAATATTAATATATTTTTTATTCTTTAAAAAAATTAAAAGATCTAATTAAATTATTTTTTAAGTATTTTATTAATATATTAAGTATTATTTTTAATATAATCCTTGAATGTTAATAAGCATTGCTTGTAGCAACGGACTATTCTTTATATAATAGTTTTGTAAAGAAAGGAGTTGTTTTAAAATGTTAAAAGATAATATTAAATCAATAAGAAAATCAAAAGGACTTTCTCAAGAAGAACTTGCTATAAAGTTACATGTTGTTAGACAAACAATTTCTAAATGGGAACAAGGATTATCAGTACCTGATTCGGAAATGTTGATTTCAATATCAGAAGTTCTTGAAACACCAGTAAGTAGTTTATTAGGCGAAAATATTATTGAATCTAAAGTTGATGATTTGAAAGTAATTTCTGAAAAATTAGAGATAATAAATTTTCAATTATCTCAAAGGAAGAGTACAAGAAGAAAAATAGTTCGTTGGTCGTTAATTTCTTTATGTATAATTATAATATTAATTTTTCTATTTTTATTCCTGTTAAATAGTTCTTATTTAAATTGGGATTATAATGATCCTGAAAAGGCGGTTTTAGGAGTTACTTTACATTCAATTGAATGGCTATTTATGAGGATAGCACCAATTATTCTTATTGGATTATTTATTGGAATTATTTTAACTCGAAAGAAATCTTAAAATTGTTATATTTAAAATTACTTTATATTAAAATATAGAGTAATTTTTTTATTTATGATATAATCAATTAAAATAGTAATTTATTAAAGGAGTATTTATGAAGTTAATAATTGAAGGATTAAAGAAAAATTTTGAAAAAAAAGAAGTTTTAAAAGACATAAATTTTGAATTTGAAAAAGGGAAAATATATGGTTTATTAGGTAGAAATGGGGCCGGTAAAACAACTTTATTTAATTGTTTAAATGAAGATTTATCTGTTGATGCTGGTAAATTCTTTTTAAAAGATAAAGAACCTAGAAAAATAGAATCAGATGATATCGGCTATGTTTTATCAACTCCTAATGTACCAGAGTTTTTAACTGGAAGAGAATTTTTAAAATTTTTTATTGAAATAAATAAAAATAGAATAAAAAATAATAAAACTATTGATGAATATTTTGACTTTATGAAAATAGATAATGACGATAGAGATAAATTATTAAAAGATTATTCACATGGTATGAAAAACAAAATGCAAATGTTAGTTAATATAATTGCTAATCCTAGTATTTTATTATTTGATGAACCATTAACATCTTTGGATATTGTTGTGCAGGAAGAAATGAAACAAATGCTTAAAAGTATTAAAAAAGATCATATAATTATATTTTCGACTCATATTATGGAACTAGCTTTAGATTTATGTGATGAAATAGTAATTTTGAACAAAGGTATTTTAGAAAAAATAGATAAGAATGATTTGGATAACACTAAATTTAAAGATAAAATTATAGAAGCATTGAAGGAGGAATAATATGTTAAAAACTTTTATTACATCCTTTAAATTAAAAAATACATATCGTGTTAATAGTATTATATATTCTTTAAAAGGGCTTCCAGTGATTAATAAAATTCTCCCTAATACTTTGTATAAAAACAAATTTTTAAAAATATTTGGTAATATAATTAGTATTTTATTTGAAATAATAGGTACATTTTTATGGAAAGGATTATATGTTTGGTTAGTACTTGGTTGTATGACTTTTGCTTATAAAACTAATCCAGTGAATACATTTTTACATTTATTTGTATTTGCAACTTTAATAGGTGGAATATTGAACACATATATGCTAAATCCTACTAAAGATAAATATTATGCAATTATTTTAATGAATATGGACGCAAATACTTTTGCAACAACAAATTATTTTTATTCAATGTTAAAACTTATAATAGGATTAATGCCATTTACAATTATTTTTGGATTAATGTTAAATGTTCCATTATTAATTTGTATATCAATGCCATTTTTTGTAGCTACGATTAAAATTATTGTAATAGGTATATTTTCTATATCTGATTTTAAAAAAAATAGAGTTGTTAAAAATGAAAATTTGCCAACTAAAAAAGTTTGGATATTACTAGCATCACTATTATTATTAGGCTTTGGATTACCATATTTAGGTGTTGTAATTAATCAAATTATTTATATTATTTTATTTTTAATAAGCATTGTTTTTGCAATCATCGCATTAAAAGAAATAATAACATTTAAAGATTATAAAAAAATGTATAAATTACTTTTAACGAATGAAAATGTTTATGCTGTTCAAAATGCAAATAGTACCAAAATGATTAAAGATAATATTGCTAAAAAAATTGAGTATAACGGGGATATTACAAGTAATAAAACTGGTTTTGCATATTTTCACGAATTATTTGTAAAAAGACATAGTAAATTATTAACCAAAGCTATAAAAAAGCAAACAATAATTATAATAGGAATTTTTATTATATTGTTTATAGTAATATTTTTAAATCCTACTTTAAAAGAAAAATTAAACAGCTTACCACTTATATATTTACCATATTTTGTATTTATAATGTATATGTTAAATAGAGGAACAACAATAACCCAAGCGATGTTTATGAATTGTGATCATAGTATGTTGACATATCGTATATATAGAACCCCTAATGTAATTTTAGGAGTATTTAAAGAAAGATTAAAAACTTTAATATTACTTAATCTAATTCCTGCTTTAGCTATTGCAATAGGTCTTGTACTTCTTTTATATTTTACTGGTGGGACAAGTAATTATTTAAATTATTTTATAATATTTATATCTATTATTGCTATGTCAATATTTTTCTCTGTTCATTATTTAGTTATGTATTATCTTTTACAACCATATAATGTAAATACTGAAATTAAAAGCAGTACTTATATTGTTGTTCAATGGATAACTTATTTTGTTGCATATTATCTTATAGATAAAAAGATACCAACTTTATATTTTGGTATATTAATGATTGCTTTTTGTATCATTTATTCATTAATCTCATTGTTTATTGCTTATAAATATGCACCTAAAACTTTTAAAATCAGACAATAGCAAATATTTTTAACAAGAGTGGAAATTATTTTAATGTTATTTATTGTTTGGTGGGTATATTTAGAAAAATAGATAAATATTAATTAAGAACGAACTAATTTTGTTAGTTCTTTTTTATTTAGATAAAAAGATATGATATAATATTATTAATAAATAGGAAGTGAGATATGAACCAGGAAAAATTTGGACAATTTATAAAAGATATAAGAAAAAAGAATAATTTGACGCAAAAGCAATTAGCTGATAAATATAATGTAACTTATCAAGCCGTTAGTAAATGGGAAAATGGTAAAAATATGCCAGATACTTATTTAATAAGACAAATTAGTAAAGATTTTAATGTTAGTTTAGATGAATTGTTTGATGGAGAATATAAAGAAGAGTCTAAAAAAGAAAAAAATAATATTAAAATAATAATTTCTTTAATTATTCTATTTTTATTTTTAATAATATCAATAATTATATTAATAACTAGAAATGATGATTTTACATTTAAAACTTTATCAAGCAATTGTGAGAATTTTAATATATCAGGCAATATTTCTTATAATGAAAATAAATCTGCTATTTATATAACTAATATTAAATATTGTGGTGGTGATGATACAGAAGAATATAAAAAAATTGAATGTACTTTATATGAAGAACATAATAATACTGTAATAAAAATAAATTCATATGAATATGATGAAAAATCTATAACATTAGAAGAATTTTTACAAAGTGTAACATTTACAGTTGACAATTATGAAAATGATTGTAAAAATTATAAAGATAATAGTCTATATTTATCTATTTTAGCAACAACTTATGATGATAAAGTAATTACTTATAAAGTACCTTTAAAATTAAATGAAAATTGTCCTATTAATTAACTCAACTAAATGTTGAGTTTTTTCAACCTCTTCTTTATTGTTTTTTATTTTATGCTTTTGTAAAATTAAAATTGAAAGGAGAGATTTTATGAATAAAAAATATGTCATTATTGGATCAATTATTGTTTTTGTTGTTTTATTAGTAGGCGTTTTCGTTTGTTTAAATAAAAATGAAAAGCCATTGCCATTACCAGAACTTGCAGATGGTATTAGAGGGGAACAGTTTGGAATAGATAAAAATATTAATGAAGCTACTATTGATAATTATTTAAATCGAGATGATACTGTTTATCGTGATGTAAGACCACTTGAAGATGTTGCTCCTTGGGAAAATAAAGGTGGCGATAGATATATTTCAGCATTTATACCTGGATTTGAAGTAGTACCTTATATATATTTAGCTGGTTTTTCTGATAAATATATAGAAGAAAAAAAAGAAGAAGGTGTGGAAGGATTATATCAAGGTAAATCATTATTTACAATAAATGATGATGGAACATATACCGCAAATTATGAAGAATCTATGGATATACTAGAATATTTATTTCCTAAAGATAAGAACATATTTATTATATGTGGTGGTGGTGGATATGCCGGACTTACAAAAAATTTGTTAGTTGCTTTAGGATGGGATGAAAATAAAATTTATAACATTGGTGGCTTCTGGTATTATGAAGGAAATAATAGTGAACAAATAAAAAGAACTATTGATGGTAAAGATTATTATGATTTTTGGAAATTAAATTATCATAATATTGATTTTAATACTTTGAGGGAAAAATAATGAAAAAAATAGCAACATTATTAATTGTTTGCATATTAATGACAGGATGTAATAATAAAGTTTTTAAATTAGAACAAAAGTACTATGAAAACTATAACCAAGAAAATCCATTTTTAGAAATTGAGAATGAAGATTTAAATAAACTAATTGAAGATAAAGAAAGTTTTGCTATTTTTGTCTATCAACCAATGTGTGTTACTTCAAGTGATTTTGAACAAGTATTAAAAGATTTTACAAACAAATATCAAATTAATTTTTATAAAATATCTTTTTCTAATATAAAAGATACAATTTTAAAAAATAAAATAAAATATTATCCTTCATTCGTTATATTTGAAAAAGGAAAAGTAGTTGATTATTTAGAATCAGATAAAGATGAAGATATAGAATATTATAAATCTTTTAATGGATTTGAAGAATGGTTTACAAAATATGTTCAAATAGGAAACAATACTTCTGATAATACAAATTTTGAAGATAATAATTTAGAAACTTCAGATCAAGATAATCAAGAAATTAATGATTTAGAAAATATAGAATTAGATATTGTTCATGAAGAAAATAAGGTTAATATTTATTTTTTTGGGGGAAATGGCTGTCCACATTGTGAAGAGGAAATGCAATTTTTTGAAAGCATAGAAAAAGAATATGGTAAATATTATAACTTATATAAATTTGAAGTTTGGTATAATGACGAAAATGCGAGACTATTTAATATCTTTGCTAATGCTATGGGAGATAATGCCCAAGGCGTACCTTATACTATAATTGGAGAACATTCATTTATTGGTTTTGGTGAAAATTATAAAGAAGAATTTATAAAAACAATAGAAGAACAACATAAAAACAATTTTGATATATATTTTGACAAAATTAAGAAGTAAAAACTTCTTTTTTATATGTGTTAAAAAGTTATTATTTGATGTATGCAATTAAGTTGTAGAAATATTATATAAATGATATAATTGAAGCATAAATAATTTTATTTTAATTATATTGGAGGTAAAATAATGAAAAAGAAAATACTTTTTATTACAATAATTATTTTTATAATATTCTTGATTTTGTATTTTCTTTATATTTTTAATTATATTCCTCATAAAAAATATTCTAATTATTATTTTGATATTGAAAACTATACAAGTGATTTTGATATGGATAAAGATGGGATAGATGATCAAACTGATATATTAAATAGTGTAAGAGAATATATCAGTACTAAACCTAAATATAAAAGTAAATATTATGCTAATGGTTATCCAGATGATGGATATGGTACTTGTGTTGATGTAGTTGCTTTCGGTCTTTTAAATGCAGGTTATGATTTAATGAAGTTAGTTAATGAAGATATAAAACTAAATAAAGAACAATACAATATTGATGTAATTGACAAAAATATTGATTTTAGAAGGGTTGATAATTTAAAAATATTTTTCAAAAATAACGCTATATCTTTAACTTTAGATGTTAATGATATAAAAAATTGGCAAGGTGGGGATATTATTATATTTGAAAATCATATTGGAATTATATCAAATAATAGAAATAAAAAAGGAATACCGTTTGTGATTCATCATGCTAGTAAATACCAATTATATTATGAAGAAGATATATTAGAACATAGAAATGACATCGTAGGTCATTATAGAATGAGTTAGGTGATTATATGAAAGTAGCAATTATTTATTCAAGTATTACAGGAAATACTAAATTATTAGCTGAAACTATTAAAAGTGAAATAAAAGAAGAGATAGTTTATTTTGGTAAACCAATAACTGAAGAAATTGATGCTGATATTTATTTTATTGGTTCTTGGACTAATAAAGGTGACGCATCAAATGATATTATTAATTTTTTAAAGAAATTAAAAAATAAAAAAATAGCTTATTTTGGTACAGCAGGCTATGGTGGAAGTACAACTTATTATGACACTTTATTTAGTAGAGTAAAACAATACATTGATCATTCAAATACAATTTTAGGTAGCCTTTATTGTCAAGGAAAAATGCCAATACAATTTAAAGAACGATATATAAAAATGATAACTGAGAATCCAAATGACAAAAATTTAGAAGTAAGCCTTAAAAATTTTGAAGATGCTCTTACTCATCCAGATAAAAAAGATTTAGAAACCGTTAAAAATTGGACAAAAGAGATGTTAAGATAACACTTTTGAGATAATTATTCTTTTATTTTAAAAATAGAAAGGAAAATAAAAATGATTTATGAATTAAAATTACAACCAAGATATTATAATTACATGTTAAACGGAACCAAGAGAATTGAATTAAGATTATATGATGAAAAAAGAAAAAATATTAAATTAGGTGATACTATAAAATTTTTGAAAGAGCCTGATTTAAATGAATCATTTGATACTAAAGTTGTTGGCTTATTAAGACATAATTCATTTGAAGAATTAATTAGTGATTTTGATATTACTATTTTAGCAGATATTTCTATGTCAAAAGATGAACTTCTAAATGAACTTGAAAAATTTTATCCAAAAGATAAACAAGAAAAATATGGTGTTTTAGGTATTAGAATAGATATTAGAAAAGAGTTTAGATAATAATGAATAAAAAATATGAATTAATATATAAATTAATAGCTGAATTAGTTATTATGGGATTTTTCTTATTTTCTTTTATAAGTAATAATATTTTTATTAATTTTATGTTTATCCCTTTTATAATTTGTATATCGGGTGATGTTGTAAAAAATATACTTTTATTAAAAGGAGAAAACGTAAACAATAGACTATTTGAAAAAATATTTATTATAGGAATTTTATCATTTGTTTTTCTATTTTTAATATTATGGACAGGATTATCTATTTTAAGTAAAGATTACTCATTAATAATAGTATCTATTCCTTTTTGGATAATTGGTATTTTTTTAGTAAGAAAAAAATTATTTGGAAAAGAAACTAAGTTATTTAAAAAATTTAATTTTAAACAAATATTTCCTTATTTATTTTTAAGTTTATTTATTTTAATTGGAATTGTTATGTTATATTTTGGAATAAGTAATTCATTTAGAAATTTAAGTAAGACTAGTAATTATATAGAAACTATTGGGTATTTTGTTGATCATGAAATATATAATAGTGATGAAGATGGAACTACTTATAAATTGATATATTCTTATAATGTTAATAATAAAGAATATACTGTTTCAACTGATTATGGAACTAATATGATTCCAAAAGAAGGTAGTAGTAGAATTATTAAATATAATCCATCTAATCCTAGCGAAGCAATTATATCAGGTGGTAGTAGTGAAATAGTTTTATTATTAATTGGAATTATGTTTACAATGATTCCATTTGTTATATTTATAAATATGTCTCCTAAAATTAAAGAAAAATTAGATAATCTAAATTTTAATGTGACAACATTATTAATAGGGATCGTATTTTTAATAATTGGTTTTATGGCTTTATATATGATGACAGGTACATTTTCTATTATAGAAATGTATAAATCATTTAGTTTAAATTATTTAATACCATATTTAATTTTATTAATGTTTATAATTGTAGGAATTTTATTAATTATAGGAAGTTTTAAAAGAAATAGTGAATAATTTTATAATTTATCCGCAAATTAAAATTGGAGGGAATTTATAGATAAAAACGAAATTAATGTATTAGATGAATTAAATAAAGGTGCTTGTATGGGAATGGATGCGATTCATTTTATATTAGATAAAGTAGAAGATGAAAAATTAAAAAATGTTTTAAAAGAATAATATGAAAAATATAAATCTATATTTAGTAAAATAAATGAATTATATCCTGGTGCTAAAGAACCACATGAAACAAATGCAATTAATAAAGCTTTAACTTGGTATGGAGTTGAAATGAAAACTCTTATGGATAATAGTTCTTCTAAAATAATTGAGGGAAGAAAATTATTAAATCATAAAGAAATTGATGGAAAAGTTCACAAATTAGTTCAAGAATATGTTGCTATGCAAGAGGATTCAGTAGAAAAATTAAAAAAATTTTTATAGAATAATTTATATTAAAAGTAATAAAATATAATGGTGATATAATGAAAATTAATTTTAAATCTTTATTATTATGTATCGTTATTACTTTTTTTATTGGCAGTTTCTTTGCTTTGTTTATAGGCAGTAATTCATATAGTGATTTAAATAAAGCTATTGATGTTCCAGGTTATATTTTTTCAATTGTTTGGAGTATTTTATATTTATTAATGGGAATATCATTATACATTATTTATGAAAGTTATGGATATAATAAGAAAAATGCGATAAAAATCTATTTTTTACAATTATTAGTTAATTCTTTTTGGACTTTAATATTTTTTGGATTTAAATTATATTTATTAGGTTTTATTTGGATTTTATTGTTGATAGTATTAGTTATTATTATGATCATTAAATTTTATAATATTAATAAATTAGCAGGTTTAATGAATATTCCATATTTATTTTGGTTAATTTTTGCTGGATTTTTAAATTTATCAATAGTTATTTTAAATTAGAAATTATTGTAAATTATAAATGATTGTTTTTAGAGAATAATATAAATGTAGTCTATGTTAGAAAAGGAGATGTCTGATGTTTAAAAAAGCATTTCTTTTCTTTCTTCTACTTATTCCTTCTATTGCTTTAGCTTATTCAGACTACGTTTATGTTGGCGGTGAAAACATCGGTATTGAATTAAAAGCAGATGGTGTTTTAATTGTTGGCTTTTACAAAGTAAATGATTCTTATATTGCTAGTGATGCTGGATTAAAAATAGGAGATAGAATAGTTTCAATTAATAATCAAGAAATTAATTCTATTTATGATTTAACTAATCAAATTAAATTAAGCAATGGTAATATAAATATTACTTATGTAAGAGATAATGAAACTAAGACAACTGCTTTAACCTTACCAAAAGAAAATGATACCTATAAAACTGGTATTTATGTAAAAGATAGTATTACAGGTATTGGAACATTAACTTATGTTGATCCTAATACAAAACTATTTGGAGCATTAGGTCACGAAATAATTGATAGTAGAACTGGTCAAATTTTAAGTATTTCTGGTGGTAGTATATATGATTCAACAGTTACTGATATTGAACCAAGTTCTAATGGTGTACCAGGTGAAAAGAATGCTCAAATAGATACAGAAAGTATTAATGGTACAATATTTGAAAATACTATAAAAGGGATATTTGGTAATTATACAGATGATTTCGATGATTCAAAACTTTATAAAGTTGCTAAGCCTGATGAAATAAAAAAAGGGAAAGCTAAAATTTTAACTGTTTTAGAAGATGATGTAGTAAAAGAATATGAAATTGAAATTACTAAAATAAGTAAAAATCAAGATACTAAAAACATATCATTTAAGATAACAGATTCTGAATTACTTCAAAAAACAAATGGTATAGTGCAGGGGATGAGTGGTTCGCCTATTATTCAAGATGACTACATAATAGGTGCGGTTACCCATGTCGTTGTTGATAATCCACATAAAGGTTATGGTATATTTATTACTAGTATGTTAGAAGAAGGAGAAAACTAAGAGGATATTTCCTCTTTTTAGTATAAATAATTAAATAACTTGATTTTTTTTAAAATATAGGTTATAAATATTTATATATAATTTTTAGTTTTTGTACTAAAATATAAGGAGAATTTAATTATGGATATAAAAGAATTTTATGGCATTGGTATTATAGAAGTTTTTTGGAGATATGATGAATTTACTGAAGATTGGAAAAAAGCTTTTATAGAAATATATATTCCAAAAAATGAAGGATTTAATTATGGAGAGCAATATTGTATTAAATATTCTTTTTTAAATAATAATATTGTTGTTGATGAAGAAATATTTGAATCATCTAAATTAAATTTATCTTATAAAAAAATAAATGAAAATTTATATGATGTCTATATTTTAGACGAAAAACATAGATTTAATAAAGCTCAATTATTATATTTAATAGATATTATAAATAAGAAAAATTAATAATATTTTTCATTATGTTATAATAAGATTGTAGAGATTTTATAAAAAAATAAAATAAGAAATATAATAATGTCAGAACTGGTTGGAAAATAATTAAAATATTGAATTTGTGCTTATGAAAAAAATATATAAGTGAAGAAAAACACAATAAATTAAAAAGAGGATAATCCTCTTTTCAGACTGTTGACAAATAAATTTTGTTAATAGTCTTTTTATTTTAAAAATAATTTGATATAATAAATATGTAAGGTTGCTTTTATATTCCAAAAATAAAGCTTACGAAACCTTACTTTTTTTGTAAAAAAATGGTATAATTATTATGGAATATAAAGAAAAGTAAGTGATTATATGGCAATGACAAAAAGACCAAAAAGACAATATTGTAGTGAAATAGTAAATTTAGAAGATATGGTACCACAAGACCATTTCTTAAGAGTAATAGAAAAATATTTTGATTGGAACTTTGTATATGAAGAAGTAGAAAAATTATATTCAAAAGTTGGACGTAAAAGTATCGATCCAGTAGTTTTAGTGAAAATTCATATACTAAAGTTCCTTTTTCATGAAGATAGTTTAAGAAGAACCTATGAGAATTTAAAATACAATAATTTATATAGATGGTTTATCGGATATAATTTATGTGAAGAAGTTCCAAATCATTCAACATACTCACAAAACTATAAAAGAAAATTTTGTAAACTAGAAAAGGATTTATTACAAACAGTATTTGATAAAGTAATAGAATTATTAATAAATTATAACTGTTTAGATATGACAGCGGTATATATAGATTCAACTCATACTAAAGCATCAGCCAATAAAAAGAAAAATCATAAGGAATTAATAAAAATAGAAGCAAAAAAATATCGAAAAGAATTAGATTTAGAGATAGCTTTAAAAGGATTACATGAGGAAGATTTAACAGAAGAAGAATATTTAGAAGAAGTAGAAAAAATATTAAAATGTAATGAAGAAGTTGATACAGAAGAAGTTATTGGAGAAAAAGAAGTAATAGTAAGTGATGTAGATAAAGATGCAGGAATGTTGTATAAAAGTGATAAAGAAAAAATGTTTGGATATAATACAAGTGTTATATGTGAAAACAACAACTATATTCTAACAGTAGATACAAACGGAAGTAATATTCATGATTCAGTTGCTTTTTATGATTCATTTAAAAATTTAATTAATCACTTTGATATATCTAATATAAAATATTTTGTAGGAGATGCAGCTTATTTAACAAATCATATATGTAAAATAATAATAGATTTAGATATGATACCGGCTTTTCCATATACCAGAAAAGGATATAGAAAAAATTATTTAAAGAAATATGAATTTGTATATGATGAATATAATGATATTTATATTTGTCCCAATGAAAAAGATTTAATACCAACAGGAAGAATAGATAAAAATGGATATAAAATATATAAAGCTAATGAACATGATTGTTCAAAATGTCCATTTAAAAATCAATGTACAAAAAGTAAATCAAAACAAATCTTAAGACATGTTTGGGAGGAATATAAAGAAATGACTAATGATTATAGACATCAGGATGATGTAAAAGAAGTATATAAGCAAAGGCCACAACATATTGAAAGAATCTTTGCTGATGGAAAAATGAAATATGGACTTAGAAGTACGTACTTTAGGACAAAAGAAAGGGTTCATCGAGAATTAACCCTTCTTTATGCGTGTATGAATTTGAAAAAGTTTGCATTACACCATTATGCATAGTATAGAAATATACTATAATTTTATTGATATAACTATATTTTTACAAAAAAAAGACAAATAAGTCATTTTATAGACCTATTTGTCAACAGTCTGAAAAGAGGATAATCCTCTTTTTAAATTAATACTAATGATGCTAATGTTGATATTACCATAATTGCTAACATAACAATAGCCATTATTTTTCCTACTTTTTCGTTCTTCATCTTAATCACCTTAATTAATTATACTATATTTTTTGTAAAAAAGGAATATTTTTATTTAATTTTAATATCTTTAAATAGGTGAAAATATGGACAAACTAAAAATAAAAATAAATAAAAAAATATTCGTGTTTTTATTCGTATTAATGTTGATGGGAATAATCGCTGGATCTATTTTCACAACAATTTTAAATAGTTCTGATAAAGAATTAGTGATTAATCATTTAAATGAGTTTATTGACAATATAAATAATAATAGATTAGATTATTTATTTGCTCTAAAAAACAATTTAATTACTAATATTAGTTATGTAATATTAATATGGTTATTAGGTATTTCTGTTATTGGATTGCCTATTATAATTATCATGTTTTTTACTAAATGTTTTATTCTGGGTTTTAGTGTTGGTGCTATTTTAACTACTTTTAAATTAAAAGGAATATTAGTAAGTTTAGTATATGTATTTCCGGGTCAAGTGATTAGTTTATTATTTTTATTATTACTAATGATGTATTCAATGAGTTTCACTTTTAAAATGATATATGCAATATTAAAAAAGAAGTCAATTGATTTTAAATTGATTATGAATAAATATTTTAAAATTTTATTAATTGTTTTAGGTGTTGTTATATTAATGAGTTTATATGACACTTATTTAATGCCAAGATTAATAAAACTTTTAATTCCTTTCATTATGTGATATAATGTTTTCGGTGAAGACGTATGAAAAAAGTTGTAGTTGGTATGTCAGGCGGTGTTGATAGTAGTGTAGCCGCTATCTTACTTAAAGAACAAGGTTATGAAGTAATAGGATTATTTATGCGTAATTGGGATGCTTCTTTAAATAATGATATTTTAGGTAATCCAACATTAAATAATAATATTTGTCCCCAAGAACAAGATTATAATGATGCTATAGAAGTTTGTAAAAAAATAGGTATTCCATTACATAGAGTAGATTTTGTTAAAGAATATTGGGATTATGTATTTACTTATTTTTTAGATGAATTAAAAAAAGGAAGAACTCCTAATCCTGACATAATGTGTAATAAATATATTAAATTTGATATGTTCGCTAAAGAAGCAATTAAATTAGGTGCTGACTATATTGCTACTGGTCATTATGCGAGAATGGTTGATGGTAAATTATTAAGAGGAGTGGACGATAATAAAGATCAAACTTATTTTTTATCTCAAGTATCTAAAGAACAATTAAAAAATGTATTATTTCCTGTTGGACATTTAAATAAAAAAGAAGTAAGAGCAATTGCTAATAAATATGATTTAATTACAGCTAATAAAAAAGATTCAACTGGTATTTGTTTTATTGGTGAAAGAAATATTACTAAATTTTTAGAAAATTATCTACCTAATACTCCAGGTGATATTGTTAATATTGAAAATAATGAAGTTATAGGTAAACACATTGGTTTGATGTATTATACAATTGGTCAAAGAAGAGGATTAAATATTGGTGGCTATGAAGATAGAATGTTTGTTGTTGGTAAAGATTTAAATAAAAATATTTTATATATATCTTTAGGTAATAGTGAATATCTATATAGTGATTCATGTATCGTTACTGATATTAATTGGTTAGGTGATGAAAAAGTTAGTAAATGTACAGCTAAGTTTAGATATCAACAACCTGATAATGATGTTGAATTAGAGTTTATTGATGATTATATTTTAGTTAAATATCCTCAAAAAGTTAAATCTGTAACACCAGGTCAAGCATGTGTATTTTATTTAGGTGAACAATGCTTAGGTGGTGGCATAATTAAAGAAGTAAGAAAAAATAATGAAAAACTTTGGTATCTCTAAAGTTTTTTTCATATACTTTTACTTTACGCTTGACAATTGACAATAATGTGGTAAAATTATTGTAGGAGGGTTAACAAAATGAATAAATTAAACGAATTGTTACATGAACTTGGCATATCTAAAGTCAAATTAGCAAAATTTTTAGGAGTATCTAGACAAATGATATACAATTATTTGGAACTAGATAATATCAATAAATGGCCAAAAGATAAGAAAGTATTATTATTAAATTTATTAGGAGTAAAATCAGCTGAAGAAATTAGTAAAATTAAAATAACTACTGATTATATATATGAAGTAGATGATAGACTTAATTCTTTAACTAAATCTAACGAAGGAGATAATAATTTAGCATTAGATGGTTTAGGTAAAAAACAAAAAATATTATTACAAGATATTATAGAATTATTAAAAGAGAAAGTTGAAGACGAAAACGATAGCGAAGGATATTACACATTATTGTATTTATATCACTATCTACAATCAATTGATAATTCTAAAGAATTGAAATATATTTTAGGTTATGTATCTAAAGCAGCAGGTTTTACAAAACCAATGGAGTTTGTTTTTGATGAAGAACAACAATTTACTTTTGAAAGTATTTTATTTTCAGCATTTTCATTGTATAACGGTGGTGGAGCTTCTAAAACTAAGTTAGCTGCATCTCACGAAAGATTTGTAGCTCAAATTGAACACAAAATTGAAGAAAAGATGAGTAGAACAATGGAATTAAATACTGTTAAAGTACAAGCTTTAAAAGAATTAGGATATACTGAAATAAATGAAAATAATGCTACTGAAGTATTTGAAAAAATAGCCGAAATACAATCAAGAAAAGTAACTAATTAAGTTGGTGATGTGTATGAAAAAAAGTAATATAATATAAATTTAAGAGCAATAGGTTTATTGTCTCTTTTTTTGTGGAGGAGTATTTTAAATGGATGTAACAAATTTAATGATTAAAAGATTTAATATAAGAGAATTAGGATATGATTTTATGGGATATTCTTTACAAACAGGAACTATTTTGACTTTTCATCATTTAATTATACCTAATAGATTAGGTGGGCGTAGAACTATTGATAATGGAGCTATTTTGTGTGGTGATACAGCTCATACATATCTTCATTTAATTGAATTATTAAATCAACACATTTTTAATTTAATAACTAGTGAAATGATTGATATGAATGTAAAAAGAGAATTAAATATTTATAATTTAAAAAGAATTAATGAAATTTTATGTGAATTTGAAAATTTATATTGTGATAAAAAAAATTCTAAAGATGAACCTTTTATAAAAGAAAAATATAAAGAAAGAATATTTACATAATTTGTAAATTTTAGTGTAAAAATATATATAAATTATAAAAGAATATTGATTATATTTTATTTTTTGATATACTAGGAAATAGTATTGTTTTAAGAAACATATTATTAAGTAGTTTGGAGGTAGTGTATGAAAAGACATTTAAATAAAAGAGGCAAAATATTAGTTTTAAGTTTGAGTTTAATTATTTTAATAAGTGGTATATTTGTGATAAAAGGATTAAATAAAAAAGAAGAATTGCATATATTGGAAAGTACAGATAATTATGATTTAAAAATAGATTATCCTGATGTAGAAAATAAAAAAATAAAACAAAAAATTGATGAATATGTAAAAAAACAAAAAGATGATTTTCTTAATAATGTTAAAGCTGTAGAGAATATTGAACAACCTAAATATGATTTTAATTTAAGTGTTAATGTAAATGATTATAAAAATATTACTCATGTTTATATGTTGACATTTGCTTATACCGGGGGAGCGCATTATACTAGAGATGATACAAGCTTACATTATGACAATAAAACAAAAGAATTTGTTGATTTAAAATATTTCTTTAAAGATGAAGAATCATTTAAAAAATTATCTAGTATCGCTTATTATTATGTTTTAAAATTAGAAGATAAAACATTTGATGAATTATGGGTTAAAAGAGGAACTGATCCAACAATAGATAATTATCAACACTTCAATTTTAAAGATGAAGGTTTAGAAATATTATTCCCACCTTATCAAATTGCTTCATGGGCTGATGGGGAAATAAAAATAACTATACCTTATGAAGAAATAAACGATTTATTAAAAGAAGAATATAGAAATACAAGTAAAGAAGAAGAAGTTGTAAGTATCATTCCTGAAGTAAGAGATTTAACTAAATATCAAGATAAAAAATTAATTGCTTTTACTTTTGATGATGGTCCTAGTGAAACTAATACGAATTATTTGTTAGATAATTTAGACAAGTATGATGCTAAAGTTACTTTCTTTGTTTTAGGTAGTAGGGTAAATAGTAATAAAGAAACAATTAAAAGAGCTTATTTAGAAGGTAATGCTATTGGTAGTCATACTTATAATCATAGAAATTTAAATTTATTAAGTGATGTTGCTTTAATGAATGAAGTAAAAAAAACAAATGAAGCTATTAAAGAGGTAATTGGTACGAGTCCAACTTTATTAAGACCACCTTATGGTAACTTAACTGCTCATGGTAAAGAACTTGCTAATATGAGTATTGTTTTATGGAATATTGATCCTTTAGATTGGAAATATAAAGATAAAAATAGAGTAGCTCAAGAAATAATTGAACATGCTCATGATGGTGCTATTATATTAGTTCATGACATATATAAATCATCAGTAGAAGGCGCTTTACTCGCTATGGAAGAATTACAAAAACAAGGTTATGCTTTTGTAACAATTAATGAAATGGCACAACTAAGAGGTATTGAATTAGATACAACAACATCATATTTCAGCATGAAGAAATAATAATTAAATTAACGTAAACCCCAATTATACTTTATATAAGATTGGGGTTTTATAATAATTCATTAAATATAATATTATTTTAAATTTTTATAATCTTGATAACAAGATTTTATTATATATATGATTAAAAAACTAGTATTGATTGATAAAAAAATATTAAGTTGATGATATAATATGTATAATAAGTTTATTAATTATTATGAGGTGAATTATGATCAAAATACTATTGGATACAAACATTTTTATATATTTAGAAGATAATAAAGTAACTGAAGAGAAAATTTTATTGTTAACAAAACGATTATTTGATTCAAATGAATATAAAATAGTTATTCATCCCAAGACAAAATTAGAAATAGAAGGAATGAAAGATAAAAAACAAAAAGAAATTTTCAAATCTAAAATAGCAGTGTACAAAGAAATAATTAATCCACCAATAGCTGATGAAAAATTTCACAAATTAGTAGGATATAAAAATTCTCACGATTTAATAGATAATGAATTACTTTTTGCTATACAAAGAAATTGTGCATCATATTTGATAACAAATGACAGTAAATTAAAGAAAAAAAGCATATCACTTGGGTTAGAACAAAAAGTATTATCTATTGAAGAAGCTTTAGAAATATTTAAACCTGAAACACCAATAGAAATTAAAAAACCACCTTTTATAGAAGAAAAATTTCTTTATGAATTAGATTTAGATGATCCATTTTTTGATTCCTTAAAAGATGATTATGCAGGGTTTGAAAACTGGTTTAAAAAGAAACAGTATGAAGAAGCTAAAGCTTTTGTTACCATGAATAATAAAAATATAACATCATTTCTAATGCTAAAAGAAGAAGGAGAAAATGAAAAATATGATTTATTTGATAAACCAATGAAACCATGCAAAAGATTAAAGATTTCTACACTAAAAGTTTCTGATACAGGAAAGAAAATAGGAGAAACGTTTGTGAAAATAATTATGGAGAAAGCTATTCAGTTAAATGTTGAAGAAATATATGTAACAATATTTGATAAGCAAAAATATTTAATAGATTTTTTAAATGATTATGGATTTCATTTTTATTGTAGAAAAAGCACTATAAAATCAAACGGAATTGTAGAAAAAGAAAATGTCTACATAAAAAATGCAAAACCTATAGAAGAATATTATCCATTTATTAAATTGGACAATAAAAAAGCATTTATAATTCCGATTAAAGAAAAATATCATAATATTCTTTTTCAAGAGTCTGAAAAACAATATCAAATGTCTCTAGATGATATTAAAGGATTAAATACTTCTTCAAATTCTTTAAAGAAAGCTTATTTATGTAATTCTAATATTAAACAAATTTCTTCAGGAGATATTGTAATTTTTTATTCATCAGGATTAAAAAAAAGTATAACTTTTCTTGGTGTTGTTGATGCGGTATTTAACAATTTTATAAGTTTTGATGAAATGTATAATACAGTTAGAAAACGAACTGCATATAGCAAAGAAGAATTACAAAAAAATTATAAAAAAAATAAATTAGTCATTTTATTTAAACATTACTATTCATTTAAAGAATTTATTCCTTTTAAATTTTTATTAGAAAATAATATAGTTAATGGTAATATTCAAACAATTATGCAGATTAAAATTAATGATTTAGAAAAAATATTAGAAAAGTGTAAACTTGAAAAAGAAAAATATATTATTAAATAAAATATTATAAATTTATGTTATAATTAAAATAATAGGAGTTGGTTAGAGTGTGTAAAATATTAATGCCTATTAATCCTTGTTATGTTGAAGAAATTTTATCTGGAAGAAAAAAATATGAATATAGAAAAATAAAAGCTAAAAAAAGCATTATTGATAAAATGATAATATATTCAACTTCACCAGTAATGAGAGTCGTAGCAGAAGTTGATATTGAAGAAATTATAGAAGATACTCCAGAAAAAATATGGAATTTAACCAAAGAACATTCGGGGGTTTCAGAGGATTTTTATTATAAATATTATAAAAATAAAAATTATGCGATTGCATATAAATTAGGAAATATTAAAAAATATGAAAATCCTAAAAAACTTTCTGAATTTGGAATAAATTATACTCCACAATCATTCATATATTTAGATTAAAAACAACATATTCTATATATGTTGTTTTAATATTTTTAGAAACAATTTTACTGCTTTTTATATGTTATGTTATAACAACTTGGTCCCATAATACAATTACCGTCAATATCAAATCTTGAACCATGACAAGGACAATCCCAAGTTAATTCTACATCATTGAATAACAAATTACACTTTAAATGAGGACATTTATTATATACTATATGTTTTTTATTATTTTTATCAATATAAATACCTACATTATCATTATTAATTTTAGTAAATATAACATTTTTAGAATTCCATTTTTTATTAGGTATTAATTTATTTTCAATAAGTGTTTTAGAAGTTGATAATAAATTATTAATATTATTTATTCTAAATATTAAATTTCTTTTTGGAGAAAATAACCCATATTCTTTATCATATAAAATGATATCACTTAATATTTTACCTGCTATCGTACCATTAGTCATACCCCATGTATTATAACCGGTTCCAATTAATAAATTATCTTTTAATTTTCCTATAATAGGTAAATGATCTATAGTTATAATATCGTGATTAGACCAAATATATTCTATATCACCATAAATATTGGCTTCTTTAATTAAATTATTAAAATTTATATTTTCATTATACTTATTAGTTATTTTGTGTGAACCATTTAAATAAATTAAATTATCATTATAATATCGCATTGATATTGTAGGTATTTTAGACGTTATTGAAGATATTTTTTTGTTTTTAACGTTTTTAACACTACATAAATAAGATCTTTCTAAATAACAATGAATTGGAATTAATAATTGAAATAAGAAAAAAGGGTAGTGACAAGCTAAAATAATTTTTTTAGCTTGTATTTTATATTTATCTGTATAAACTAAATCATGGATTTTAATAACATTTGTCTTTTCATATATTTCAATATTATTTTTTAATAATATTTCTTTTAATTTTAATAAATATTTAATTGGATGAAATACATAAGTATCTTTAACTGAAATAGAATTTTCATTAATATTTACTTTAATATTAAATGATTCTAATAATTTCTTTTCTTTTATTAAATTATCTTTATTTTTATCATAAACAAATGATTCTACTTGTTCTAAGTCACATTCAATATTTTCTTTTTCTATTATATCTTTAATGATATTAATAGCTTGTAACTGATATTTTAAATAGGGTAGTGCCTTATCTTTTAATTTAGTATATATTAATTCTTGTAAGTAGGTTATTTTAGCAGTTGATTTTGATGTGGCTCCACATCCTATTTGATTTTTTTCTACTATAACTACTTTTAAGTTTTTATTTATTAAATGATAAGCTGTAGTTAAACCTGTTATCCCACCACCAATTATTAAAACATCACATTCTATATCTTTGTTTAATTTATTTATTTTGTTTTTATAATCTTTCATCCAAATACTTTGTTTTTTCATACAATCACCAATATTAATATGTCCAATATTATTATTTGTATGTTATACTTAATACAAGGATATAGGTGACTAACTATTAAAAGTCAATAGGAATTTAAAACTTTTAAAAAAAAGTCACAAAATGGGAAAAAATCCACGACAAAACACTTCAAAAATATTAAATTTTAAAAATTTTTGAAGTTGCCCAATAATTTATTTATTCCAATTTCCTTTTGACATAATAATTTTATTTATTTAAATATATATGTCGTTTTAATTACTAATTTTTCAAAAAATGAAAAATCAGTAATTAAACTCCAACAAGGTAACAAATAAAACTATAAAGTCAAAAGTTTTCTCGGCATAAAGTAAATTATTTTAGTAAAGATGGATTAAAATCCATATTGTATTTTTCAAGTGAGTAAATAACTCTAATAAGTTTTTTACAAACATGAGATAATGCAACTCTATGACATTTACCTTCAGAACGTTTCTTAAGGTAATAGTCATAAAAAGTTGGTGAAAATTTTAAGATTGTTAAAGAAATATTCATTAAAGAATATCTTAAATGACCGGAGCCATGTTTAACCATTTTACCATTATGAACAATGGTACCTGATTGAATAATACTTGGTTCAAGTCCAGCAAATGCTAACATTTTATTAGAAGATGAAAAATTAGAAATATCGCCATATTCAGATAAAATAGTAGCAGCTGAAATTTCACCTAAACCTGGAATAGATAACATTCTAGGATTAAGTTCTTTGATAATTGTTGAAATTTGTTTATCTATTGGATCAATTTTGTCATTAAAGTTATTAATAATAGAGACATAAGTAGAAATAAGTAAATCAGAATTATTATCATGATGACCAACTGAATTTTTAGCAATTTCTTTAAGTTTGGCAAATTTGGCATAAGAAAATTTACCATGAGAAATACTTCTTAAAGAATCAAAATCTCTCATTAAAGCAATATGTTCAGTGTTTTTATATTTTTCTAAAATATAAAGCAAAGTAGTAGATATACGGTTATTAAAAAATTGCTTTAATTCAGGAAAAGACTTGTCTAATTCATTAGTTAAAAGTACTAAAAATTTACTTCTTTCTTTAATTAATAATTCTCTAGCTCTACATAGTGACTTTAATGTATAAATGTGATATAATAAATCCGAATTTGGTTTGAAAGGAACAGACATTAAGTAAGTAGCGATAGTTAAACTATCAGCTTTATCAGTCTTAGTTCTACGTAAACTACGAGTTTTTAAAAACTGATGAATGACAAGAGGATTCATTTTCATAAATGAGAAACCTTGATCAATTAAAAACAGTTCCAAATTCAAAGAATAGTGTCCAGTTGCTTCAAAGGCAATATGGACTTGGGATTTATTATAGGATTTCAAATAGTCTAATAGATATTGAAATCCTTTTTTGTTATTATCAAAAGAAGCATTTTCAACAATTACTTCACCTGTATTTGAGATAATACAGAAATCGTGTTTGTATTTTGATATATCTATACCAATATAGTATGTCATTATAAACACCTCCAAATTAGTTTGTTTGCACTGTAAGTTTGACACAGAATTTCTAATCATGTAATCACGTAATCTAATAAAACATCGATTAGTTAAAAACTAACGTGTTAACTAACTAATAAACAATTAAATTAAAAATCTGTGGTTTGAGTCACCTATTACCAGTCCACAATGTGGCTGTAAGTTTATAGAAACAAATCCACAGTGCGAGATATATTATACATCTAGTAGTATAATATATCAAAAAATATAATAGAAAGGGATCAATCTAATAGATTAATATTTCTATAAGATTGATTATACGTGAGTATATGAAAAAAATAACAAAAAAAATAATAACTAAGTTATCTAAAATAGATATAGATTATAAAAAAGAAAGAATGTTAAAAGAAATAATTTCAAATGAAAAAAATATAAAATATATAGATACTTTTATATTAGTTAAAGATCATAATGTAAAAATAAGATTATTTGTTCCTAATGTAGTTAATCAAGTAATTATTTATTTTCATGGTGGTGGATTTGTTACAGGTAATATTCATACCTATAGTAGAACTTGTTATGATTTAGCTAATAATACTAATTCTTTAGTTATATCAGTTGATTATCGATTAGCGCCTGAATATCCTTTTCCTAATGGATTAATTGATTGTTATAACGTTACAAAATACTTATATAGTGAGGATAGTTTTTTAGATAATAAAAATATTGCTATAATGGGTGATAGTGCTGGAGGTAATATTGCAAGCGTAGTATCAATTATAGCAAGTGAAAAAAAGGAATTTAAAATAGATAAACAAATTTTATTGTATCCCATGACTTATCATATTCATGATGAAAGTTGTAAATTTGATTCTGTAAAACAAAATGGAAATGATTATATTTTAACTAATAAAAGGATTGATAATTATTTAGATTTATATGTTAAAGATAAAAAATATTTAAAGACTAAATATGTATCACCTTTAAATGCTGATAATTTATATAACCAACCTGATACTTTGATTATTACAGCCAGTTTAGATCCATTAAGAGATGAAGGAATTGAATATGGAAACAAATTAATGAAATTTGATAATAAAGTTAAAATGTATCAAATTGATAATATTCATGGCTTTTTTACTATACCTATTAACAAAAAAGAAATAATTGAATGTTATAATTATATAAATGATTTTTTGGGAGATGGTTTAATTGAAAAAAAAGTGGTTTAAATTAGACAATGCAGCTAAAATATTCCCACCTGTCAGTAATAGAAAAGATCCTAAAGTTTTTAGATTTGTTTGTGTTTTAAAAGAAAATATTGATAAAAACATTTTGCAAGAATCCGTTAATGAAGCACTTAATTTTTTTCCTAATTTTAGATCAATATTAAAAAAAGGTTTCTTTTGGCATTATTTAGAAACAACTGATTTTAATCCAATTATTAAAGAAGAAAAAAAAGATATATGTAGTCCAATTTATAATAATAATAAAAAGAAATTATTATTTAGAGTAAATTACTATAAAAATAGAATTAATTTAGAAGTATATCATGCATTAACCGATGGAACAGGTGCTTTGGAATTTTTAAAAACAATAGTTCATATTTATATTAGCAAAAAATACGATATCGAAGAATTTAATTTTGATTATGATGCGTCAATAAATGAAAAAAGTACTGATAGTTTTAATAAATATTATAAATTTCAATTAAACAAAATAGAAAAACCAAATAAAGTTTATCAAATTAAAGGAGAAAAATTAAACAAAATTAGAGTAATAAATGGATGCATGAACACTAAAGATTTAATTGATTTAGCTCATAAATACAATACTACTTTAACTGGTTTAATTGTAAGTATTTATATTTTAGCTATTAAAGAAAATATGAATTTAAAAGATGAAAATAAATTTATTACTATTGATATTCCAGTTAATCTAAGAAAATATTTTAAATCACAAACAGCTAGAAATTTCTTTAGTGTTATTAAATTAAAATATAATGGTTCTGATAATTTGGAAGATATAATAAAATATGTTGATAAAAATTTAAAGAAAGAATTAAAAAAAGATAATTTGTTTAAAACAATGAATAAATATGCTACTTTTGAACATAATTTTTTAATTAGATTAATTCCCTTATTTGTTAAAAACTTTATATTAAAAATAATAATAAAATTTGTGAAAACAACTACTACAGTTACTAATTTAGGTATAATTAAAGTAGACGATTCAATAAAATATTATATTGATAGTTTTGAAGTGTATGTAAGTACTGATAAAATGCAGATATCAATGTGCTCTTATTTAGATAAATTAAATATATCATTTACTTCTATATTTGATAATATGGATATAATTAAAGACTTTTATCGTAAACTAAGTTCTTTTGGTATAGATATAATAATATCTAGTAATAATGTAGAAGGTGTAGAATGAGAATATGTAAAAAATGTAATTTAAAAATTAAAACTGATTCTGATATATGTCCTTTATGTCAAAATAAATTAATAGGTAAAAAAGAAGATAATATTTTTCCAACTATTCCTAATATTTATAAAAAATATTTTACTTTTTTTAAAATATTATTATTAATTAGTTTTATTATATCTTTAATATGTATAACAATTGATTTAATGATAAATAAATATCATTTTAGTATATTTGTTATATTAGGATTTATTTGCTTATTTATTATTTTAAAAACAGCTTTTAATAATAAAGAAAGTTTATTTAAATCAATTTTAAGTCAATTAATAATTTTGAGTATTTTATCTGTTTTATGGGATTATTTTACAGGATTTCATTATTGGTCAATTACTTATGTTATACCTATTTTATGTATAATTTGTAGCATCAATTTAGCTATTCTTTCTATTGTACTTAAAGATTATTTAGATGAAGAAATATTTTATTTTATATGTATTGCTTTAATAGGGGTAATTCCATTAATTTTTATTATTATTGGAATACCTAATAAACTTCCTTCTATTATATCAATATTATTAAATTTGATATGTTTTATAAGTTTATTAATTTTTAAATTCAAAGATGTTAAAGAAGAATTAAAAAGAAGAATGCATATTTAATTTACATTCTTCTTTTTTTTTGATAAAATTAATATTGAGGTATATAAGATAAATTTAGAAAGAAGGTGAATTTTGCAACAAGATACTTTATTAAATTTATTTGAAGGAAAAGAGATAAGAAGTATATGGGATAGTGAAAAAGAGGAATATTATTTTAGCATTATAGACATAATAAATGCATTAACCGAAAGTAAAGAGCCAAAAAGATATTGGACAGATTTAAAAAGAAAGTTAATTACTGAAGGTAGCCAACTATACGAAAATATCGTACAGTTGAAAATGACTGCTAAAGATGGTAAAATGAGAAATACAGATGTCTTGGATACAAAAGGAATATTAAGACTCATTGAATCAATTCCTTCACCAAAAGCCGAACCTTTTAAATTATGGCTAGCATCTTTAGGAGATGAACGAATAAATGAAGTATTTGATCCTGAAATTGCAATCAATCGAGCAGTTGAATATTATAAAAAAAGAGGATATGATGATAAATGGATCAAAGTACGGCTTAATGGTATTGTTGATCGTCATAAATTAACAGATACTTGGAAAGAAAGTGGTATAACAAAAGATTATGAATTTGCTATTCTTACCAATGAAATATACAAAGAATGGTCAGGAATGAAAGCTAATGAATATAAAAAATTTAAAGGGTTAAGAAAAGAATCATTGAGAGATAATATGACTGATATTGAGGTAGCTCTTGCAAATTTGGGTGAAATTGCAACAAGAGAGCTTACTAAAGAATATAAGCCATATGGTTTAAAAGAAAATAAGAAAATAGCTAAAAAAGGTGGGAGTATTGCAAAAAATACTCGTAATAATTTAGAAAAAGAATTAAATAGAAATATTGTAACTAATGAAAATAAATTAAATTATCAATATATAAAACAAATTGAAGAGGTGTAAAAAATGACATATTTAGATTATTCTGCTACTACTCCAGTAAATGAAGAAGTTTTAAATACATTTGCTGAAGTTAGCAAAAATTATATTGGAAATCCTAATTCATTACATAAATTAGGTGTAGAAGCTAATGAAATTATTAAAGCTTCAACTAAACAAATAAGTAATTTGTTAAATATTAAAGAAAGTGAAGTGATTTATACTAGTGGTGCTTCAGAATCAAACAACACGGCAATTAAAGGAATCGCTTTAAAATATCAAAATAGAGGTAAACATATTATTACGACTGAATTTGAACATTCTTCAATATATGGACCTTTAACATATTTACAAAAACAAGGATTTAAAGTTGATTTTGTTAAAACTAATGAATTTGGTATGGTTGATGTTAATAATTTAAAAGAATTGTTAACGGATGAAACAATTTTAGTTAGTATTGGTTATATCAATAGTGAAATAGGTATTATACAACCTATAGATGAAATAGGAAAGTTACTAAAAGATTATCCTAAATGTTATTTTCATGTTGATATGACTCAAGCTTTAGGAAAAATAAATATTGATTTAACTAATGTTGATTTGGCTAGTTTTTCAGCGCACAAAATATATGGTATAAAAGGAATAGGTATGTTATATAAAAAAGAAAATATTTCTTTAGAACCATTAATTCATGGTGGGAAAAGCACCACTATATATAGAAGTGGTACACCAGCTACTGCTTTAATTGCATCTTTTGCTAAAGCAATGCGTTTAATATTAGAAGATTTAGATAAAAAATATGAATATATATCTAAATTAAATAAAATGTTAAAAGATGGTTTAAATTATGATAACGTTTATATAAATAGTAATGAGCATTGTATTCCTAATGTTTTAAATGTTAGTGTAGTAGGGGTTAAGCCTGAAACAATGTTACATGCTTTAGAAAAACATGATATTTATATATCAACACAAACGGCTTGTTCAACTGGTACTATTTCTAAATCTGTTTATGCTTTAACAAAAGACGAGAATAGAGCTAAGTCAAGTATTAGAATTAGTTTATCTCATTTAACTAAAGAAAGTGATATTGAATATTTTTTAGAAAAATTTGACGTTTGTTACAAGGAGTTAATATGAGAGTAGATAAAAATAATTATTATTTAGATATTGCAGAAGCAACTTTAGAAAGATCAACTTGTGCTAGAAGAGCCTTTGGGGCAGTTATAGTTAAAAATGATGAAATTATTTCAACAGGTTATAATGGTGCTCCAAGAGGTAGAAAAAATTGTACTGATTTAGGTTATTGTATGCGTGAAAAATTAGAAATACCACGTGGCGAAAGATATGAAATGTGTAGAAGCGTTCATGCTGAACAAAACGCTATTATAAGTGCCGCTAGAAAAGATATAATAAAAGCAACTTTATATTTAGTAGGTAAAGAGGTAAGTACAGGTGAATATGTTAAAAATGCTATGCCTTGTATGTTTTGTAAAAGATTTATAATTAATGCGGGAATTAAAAAAGTAGTTGTTAGAAAGACAAAAGATGAATATACCGAAGTAGATGTTGACAATTTTATTAAAAATGATGATAGTCTAGAAGGGGTGTTTGGTTATTAAACTAATTAGAATAAGTGCCGTATGGTGCCCAGCATGTTTAATTATGAGATCTAGAATGCAAGAAATAGAAAAAAGATTTCCTAATTTTGAACATATAGAATATGATTATGATTTAGATGAAGATATTATAAGTAAATATAAAGTTGGTGACATCTTACCAGTATTTATTTTATTAGATGGTGATAAAGAGGTAACAAGATTAGTAGGCGAAAAATCAGTTGAAGAAATTGAAAACAAATTGAGGTGCTTTGAATGAAAAAAATAATATTCTTACTAGCTTTATTATTATTTTTGCCGAAAGTAAATGCTTTAGATATTCATTTATTTTATTCAGAACTATGTAGTACTTGTGAAGAAGAAATAGAATTTTTAGAAGAATACAAAAAAGAAGCAAATATAAATATTATTTATTATGAAACTACTAAAAATAAAGAAAATGATGAATTATTAACTAATGTTAGAAAAGCTTTAAATAATAATGACAAAACTATTCCATATACTGTTATAGGAACAACTGGAATTACTGGTTTTAATGAAACTGTTAAAAACCAAATAAAAGCTGCTTATGAATATTATACTGATGAATTTGTTGACATTGTTGAAGTTGTAAAAAATGATTTAGATGTAGATTATGAAATAATTCCACCAGAAGGAGAATATAATGTTCCAATATTAGGTAATATAGATCCTAAAGATGTATCATTACCATTAGTTGCAGTTATAATAGGTTTTATTGATGGGTTTAACCCTTGTGCAATGTGGGTTTTATTATTTCTATTATCAATAATAGTTACCATGAAAGATAGAAAGAAAATGTGGACTATTGGTTTAACATTTTTAATAACATCTGCTTTAGTTTATTTAGCATTTATGTTAGCATGGTTACAAGTTGCTATAACTTTATCACAAATAGTATGGGTAAGATTTATAATATCTTTAATAGCTTTATTAGGTGGAGCTATCAATTTAACAAGTTATTATAAGGAAAGAAAAAAAGATAATGGATGTGCAGTTGTAAATAAAGAACAAAGAAAATCAATATCAAAAAGAATTAATAAAATAGTAAAACAAATTGATAATAAAAAAACATTTTATTTAGCTATATTAGGAGTTATGGGATTAGCAGTTTCAGTTAACTTAATTGAGCTTGCTTGTTCTTCAGGATTGCCTTTAATATTTACTCAAATATTAGCTATCAATAATTTGAATAGTTTACAATATTTAATCTATATTTTAATTTATGTTTTATTTTTCTTAATTGATGATATTGTTATATTTGCAATTGCTATGAAAACATTAAAATTAACAGGTATATCAACTAAATATAATAAATTATCACATTTAATAGGCGGTATATTGATGTTATTAATTGGTATTTTAATGATTTTTAAACCAGAATGGTTGATGTTTAATTTTTAAACATCTTTTTTTGTGGTATAATTATTTAGGTGATTTTATGAATTATCAATTAGAATTAGAAAAAATAATAAATAATTTAGATGGAAGAAAAACATTATTATTACATAGTTGCTGTGCTCCTTGTAGTAGTTATGTAATAACTTATTTAAAAGATTATTTTGATATCACTATTCTTTACTATAATCCTAATATTGAACCAATTGAAGAATATAATAAAAGAAAAGAAGAACAAATTAGATTATGTAATTTATTTAATATTAAAGTATTGGATTGTGATTATGATAATAACTTATTTCATGAAACTGTATTAGGTTTAGAAAATTGTAAAGAAGGTGGAAGTAGATGTTTTAAGTGTTATGAATTAAGATTAAGAAAAACTGCTTCTTTAGCTTCTAATTATGATTTTTTTGGAACCACTTTAACTGTAAGCCCTTTTAAAAATAGTAATAAATTAAATGAAATAGGTTTAAGTTTAGAAAAAGAGTATAATGTAAAGTATTTGATAAGTGATTTTAAGAAAAAAGATGGATATAAAAAAAGTATTATACTATCTAAGGAATATGACTTATATAGACAAGATTTTTGTGGTTGTATATATAGTAAAAGAGATAAAATAATTGATTAAAACATGTCAATAATTTTTGATTAATTCCTAAAAATAAATTAAAATAATTTTTTGATTAGTTCCTTTTTCTTTTGAAAATT
>CALVSQ010000015.1 GCA_944359085.1 uncultured Bacilli bacterium
AAACATTTTATAAAAATATTTATCCTTTTCTAACTTCAATCTTTTTCTTAATTATTCCTTTGATAATATTAATAATAATTAAAGTTAAGAAAACTTAATTATTCTAATTTTCTCGCTATATTATATCCAACAACTAACAATACAAGGGCAACTATAGTTTCTAAAATACTATAGTTGTTTTTAAATGTTTCAAAAAATAAACTCAACACTGAACTTAAAGTAAATCCAAGAATTCCACAGTACATGTACTCCTTTTTTTTATCAAATAAATATGTCATCACTTTAGATAATATAACGACACATAAAACAATACCCAACAAATAAGGAATGACTTTAAAAATATTAGAAAAAATAGCTTCCATACTAGTTAAAGAACTTAAAAAATTTAATAACAAATTATAACAACCTAAAATCATCATCACCGCTGTTCCGCTAATACCAGGAATTATCATAGTTAACGCATCAATAAAACCAATAATAAAAAATAATAAAAAATTAATCAATTCATTGGATGTCTCGACAAAAAAATGTTGACCATTCACTAAAGAAATTAAAAAAACTGTGGAAAAACTTAAAATTAAAATTAAAATGTGTATAAATTTCACTTTTTTAATATTAATATTATCGATTAAAGAAGGAATTCCTCCCATTATTAAACCAATAAATAAAAGAATAGTTGGAAAATAATAATTATTAATAAAATAAAGGATTAAACCACTAGTCAAAGAAATAGATAGTAATACTCCTAATCCGATAGGAAATAGAAATAAAAAATTATTAATTGGATTTTCAAAAAAATTACTAATTGCTTTAATAGCCTTTTCGTAAATTCCAAAACTAATTGCAATTAAAGCTCCACTAACACCAGGAATTATTTTGGCTATTCCTATTATAAGTCCTTTTAATAACAAAGTTAAAAAATTCATAAATCACCTCAAAAAAAAGATGTTGTTATAACATCTTATTCAAAGTAATCTATTTTCATGTTTTTTCTTACTAATTTCATTTTACTTTTCGCATACTTTTGTGCTTTTAAAGTTCCCTCTTTTAAAATATTATCAACTACATCCATATTTTCTTCATAATATTTTCTTTTTTCTTGAATTGGTTTTAAAAATTCCATCATTTTATTAATTAATTCTTTTTTACAAGCTACACAACCACGACTGCCATTTTTACATTCTTGGCATACAGTTTCTAAATTATCTTGATTAACTAACTTATGATAATAATAAACCATACAAACATCAGGATTAGCCTTATCATCTTTCTTTATTTTATTAGGATCAGTTACAGCTGACATAACTTTTTTAGAAATAGTTTCATAATCATCAATTAGATATATAGCATTACCTAAACTTTTACCCATTTTTTCATTACCATCTAATCCTTTAATTCTAGTATTTTTTGTTAATAATTGTTCTGGTTCTACTAATGTATCGCCATATATAGAATTAAATTTACGAACTATTTCACGGCATTGTTCCAAAAGTGGTAATTGATCTTCACCTACTGGCACAAGTTCGCCATCAAACATAGTAATATCAGCTGCTTGACTTACGGGGTAACCTAAAAAACCATAAGTAACACTTTCACCATTACCAAACAATTCTTTTTTTTGTTTAATTTCTGTCTTAACAGTTGGATTACGATATAGTCTAGAAATAGTTACTAAATTAGAATAATAAACTGTAGCTTCAGCTATTTCAGGTATATATGATTGAATAAAAATAGTTGTTTTTTTAGGATCAATACCACAAGCTAACAAATCTAAAGTTAATTCTTTAACATTTTTTCTAACTTTATCAGGATTATTAAAATTGTCAGTTAATGCTTGAACATCAGCTATTTCAATAAAAGTATTATATTTATCTTGTAAATCAACCCAATTAGAAACAGCTCCAAAATAATGTCCCAAATGTAAATTTCCGGTTGGTCTAATACCTGTTAATATATTTTTCATAACTGCCTCCTTACAGCTAATAAATAAATTGCTGCTGCAAATTCTTTTGGGAAAAAATTAAATACAGCATTTATTTTATAACAATTTTTTAATTTTAAATATATATATTTTGTAATAATAGATTTATCAAGTATTTTTTTTATTTCGTCTAAATCAAATTTATCAAAATTAATATCTTTAGTTTCTTCTAATTTATCTAAAATAATTTTATTCAAATCGTAAGAATTATATATTTTATCAATTTTAATCTTGAATATTTCTAACGTATCCTCAATTATTTTGTTAAATTTTTTTTGATCATAATTTTTAAAGTTACCAACATAATTTAATTTACTACAAATATCATCTATTTGATTATGATAATTATAATATAAATTAGTTAAAGTTCCTTTTTTAAAAGTATACAAATTCCCATCTAATTTGTTAAATTTTTTTAATGTATCATTATATCCTAGTTTAATCATTCTTTTAGTTACATTTGAATCAAACATTAAAAACGAATCTAATTTATTATTTGGTTCAATATATGTTATTTTTATATCTTTATTCTTTATTCTTTTTCTAAATCCTATTGAACCTAAATCCACAGCAATTATTTCAGTAGCTCCTAATTCTATTGCTAAATTGATTGGTAAATTATCATAATATCCACCATCAACTAAAATATCATTATCTATTTTAGTCGGCTTAAAAAATGGAAAACATGTAGCAGATGCTAAAATATATTTTTTTAATTTATCAGGTCTAGTATTTTTTTTAGTTGAAACAACAACCTTTCTAGTCGTTAAATTATAAGAAACTACCCCAAAAGAAATTTTTGAATTATATAATTTATTAGGCTTATAATGATTATTAATTAATTGTTCAATTTTTACAGTATCTATACCACCTTCAACAATTTTATTTAAATATTCTAAATACATTTCTTTAGAATTATTTATTTGTTTAAAATTATCATATAAAACATCATAATTAATATTTTTCCACAATCTTAAACATTTATAAAATTCCCTTTGAGCCATCATCATTCCATTTAATGCTCCAATAGAAGTGCCTGTTACAATATCGTATTTAATATGTAATTTACGAAGTGCTTTCCAAACACCAACTTCATAGGCTCCTTTAGCTCCACCACCAGATAATACAATAGCTAGCATATTTCATCTCCATTAATTAGCAAATACATAAAAATTAATATTTTTATTAAATTCTAATTCTTTATAATCTACAATATTTTTAACCCCAATCGCATCATTATATACTTTTATTTTATTGTCTTCAATAAAATAAACATAATTGTTTACATAACTTATTAAATCTATTGATTGTGTAGTAAATAAATAAATCATACCTTCATTATCTTGAATATTAGTTCTATAAACATCATAACTATTACCATTCTTTTTATACAAATAATAAAAACCAGTTCCTTCGCCTACTTTATCAACTCTATCATAATTTTCATAACCATAATTTTCATCTGAAACAAATTTTTTTTCTTGATTTGCTTCTGCAACTGTCATAGTTGTCCACTCACCATCATTATATTTTATTTCTGTCCCAGTTTTAACAATACTCTTATTATTAGGGTCTATTTCGTATTGAACTTTATTATCTTTATCATACAAATAAACTTTATTATCAATTATTCCTTGAATATAACTGTCAAATGAAATTGCAGTATTAGATGTAATAGTAGATGCATTTAAATTTACTAAATCAACAATATTTATTTTATTAAATTCATGATTTTCATTGTAATCAGCCACAATATAATATTTACCAATAAAAGTACCTAATTTTTGATTATAAACATCATTTTGAAATAATGTAATGTTATAAACTACTGAATTAAAATTTTTACTTATATTATATATACCTTTATAATTATTTATTCCTACATAATGATTATCAATTAAATTATCACGATATACTAAAACATTTTCAATTTCTTGAGCTTCAGTTTTATCTACAAATTGATTTGCGTCATAAATTTCTATACTATTTACAAATTCATCTAAATTACTGTTACCTTTGATATTGTGATAATATTGATAAGTATCACTTTTGCATATCATATCAATTAATATTTCACCATCAAAAATAGGCAAAATACATTTATAAGTATCATCCTCATAATATTTTGCGTCCGTTAAAACTCTATTTTCTTTACCATAATCTTTAAATACTTGAAAAGAAAATTTTGTATCATTAATTGTTACATTATAAAAATAATTATGATTGCTAAAATTAGATTTTTCAACAACATCAAAATTATTGATTCCATCTTTTATTCTATAATTTATTTCTTGACCATTACTAAACCAATAAAATATAAATTGAATACCTAAATAAAATATAAATAATACTATTAACATAAAAAATAATCTTTTCATATACTCACCTATATTTATTATATATGATTTTTTAATAATTATCAATATGTATATTTATAAAATATAGGTGTTTAATTCACACCCTTTTGTCATTATTGAATATGCTATATTAGAAAATGAAAGGGTGGATTTTATGTGTAATAATGAAAATGAATCTTGCAAATGCATAGCTGAAATATTAACTGTAATATGTATTCTACAACAAAACGCAAATTGTTGTGATTCATGTTTAGATACATGTGATCGTGGATTTTTAGGCTGTGGCACTACTACTTATACTTGCAATACAAGACCTATAATGTTATATACATGCTGTGGTAATGGGACACCATGGAGTATGCCAACAACTAAAGATACAACTGACTGTACTGATACTCCAACACCATCAAATTGTTCAAACGTATTCAGAATTGAAAAAATCGATGGATGTTGCGCAACTTTTAGAGTTCTAGCACCAAATACTGATTCTCTAACACAAGTAGCTATTCCATATGTATCAACTAATTCTTTCTTTACTATGAATTTAAATTGTGTTTGTAGTTTAAGATGCTTACAAGATACATACGTTGAATGTTTATAACATTAAAACAACGAAATTAATCGTTGTTTTTTTGAAATTCAATATCTAATATATCATTTACATTAATAACTTCATTATCCATAGTAATTAATTCATTTCTATTTCTTCCAATAATTCTTTTGTTCATTTTACCATTTTTAGTAGTAATAATAACATCTGCTTTATAAACATATCTAGCTGATGAAAAAATTTGATTTATTTTTTGATTAACAGTAAATATTGAACTAGAATTATCTTTTTGTTCATTTCTTACTTCATTTTTATCATAATAAACAGTTGCGTTATTATTTAAATTTTTATCAATTTTATTAGCAAAAACTTTAGGTAATTTTTTTTCCATAGAACACCTCTTAATAAATTATATTATTTATTTTTATAAATATGAAAAAAGTCAATTAAAATAAACTTAATTGACTTGATTCATCTAAATTATCTAAAATATGCATATTACGCATTTTTTCAATTAAAGTACTAGATACTTTACCACGTTTTTGTAAGTCTTCAATACTTAAGAATTCACCTTTATTTCTTTCTTCTACTATTGTTTTAGCAACAGTATCTCCTAATCCATCAATACTACTAAAAGGTGGAATTAAATTATTATCGTCATCTAAACAAAATGTCGTAGCTTGACTTTTATTTAAATCAATATTTTTAAATTTTAGACCACGAGCTGTCATTTCTAAGGCAAGTTTTAAGCATTCTAAAATACCACTTTCTTTGTTTGAAGCATCAAATCCTTTGTTAGAAATTTCAATCATTCTATTTTTGATAGCATCATAACCTTTTATCATTGTTTCAATATCAAAATCGGTTGCTTTAGTTGAAAACCATGATGCATAAAAATAACTTGGATAATGAACTTTATAATAAGCTATTCTAAAAGCACTAGTAACATAAGCAGTTGCATGAGCTTTTGGGAACATGTATTTTATTTTACGACATGAATTAATATACCAATCTTCAATGCCTGCTTCTTTCATTTCTTGCTCAAATTCAACCCATTTATCAGGTTCTTTACTTGCTTTACCTTTTCTTACAAATTCCATTATTTTAAATGCTTTAATTGGTTTCATTCCCTTTTGCATTAAATATACCATAATATCATCACGACAACCAATTACTTCTTTAAATGGTACGATGTTGTTTTTTATTAATTCTTGAGCATTACCTAACCATACATCAGTACCATGTGACAAACCTGAAATTTTAATTAATTCAGCAAATGTTGTTGGTTTAGTTTCAGCTACTAATCCAATTGTAAAAGGTGTTCCAAATTCTGGTATTCCTAAAGTACCTGTTTCATTTAATATTTGTTCTTTAGTAACGCCTAAAGGTTCTGGTGATAGAAATATTCCCATTGTTTTTTTATCATCTAAAGGAACTTTTGTTATATCATGACCAGATAAATCTTGAATCATTCTTAATTGTGTTGGATCTGAATGACCTAAAATATCTAGTTTTAAAACGTCTTGATCAATTGCATGATAATCAAAGTGTGTTGTACGCCAAGCACTATTAGGATCATCAGCTGGATATTGGAAAGGCGTAAAATCAAAAACGTCCATATATCCAGGTATTACAACTATTCCTCCAGGATGTTGTCCAGTTGTTCTTTTAACGCCTGTACAACCAAGCGCTAATCTTTCAATTTCAGCTGATTTTTTAGTTATTCCTTTATCTTCACAATAGCCTTTAACAAAACCATAAGCAGTTTTATCGGCTACGGTACCAATTGTTCCAGCACGATATACATTATCTTCACCAAACAATACTTTAGTATATTCATGAGCAGCTGCTTGATTTAAATCAGAAAAGTTTAAATCAATATCAGGAACTTTATCCGCATTAAAACCTAAGAATGTAGCGAAAGGCATATCATTACCATCTTTTAACATTTTAGTTTGGCATTTAGGACATTCTAAATCAGGTAAATCAAAACCAGATGAATATGTATTTGCTAAAGGTACACCATCTATTTCAAATATACTATGTTTACAATTAGGGCAACGATAATGAGCCGGTAATGGATTTACTTCTGTTATCCCCATCATAGTTGCAACAAACGATGATCCAACAGATCCACGAGAACCTACTAAAAAGCCATCGTCGTTAGATTTTTTAACTAATTTTTGAGCGATTAAATAAATAACGTCAAATCCTCCACCAATAATACCACCTAATGTTTTTGTTAATTTCTTTTCAACATCTTCATCATTTAAATCTGGTTCAGTTATTTTAATTTCATTTCTAATTTTATCTTTAACAGCGTCAAATCCTTGTAATATTGTCTCATGCAATATTTTAAAGCCTTCTTCTTCGATATTTTCTACATTATTTCTTTTTAATTCTTCTTTGATACTATTAAATATGCCATCACCATATAATTCTTTGGCAATTCTCTCTTCAATATTATATGGTAATGGATCTCCATACCAATCTTTGGCTTTAGTATAAACTAAATCGGTAACAGTTTCTACTGATTTATCAATTTTAGGTGAAAAAGGAACTCCTCCTGTTTCAATAATAACTTCAATAATATCAACCATATCAGCTATTTTATTAGGATTAGTAATAACAATTTCTTTTCTTGTTTCTTCATCTAAAAAATCAAAATTTTCTAACATTTCATCAGTTGTTCTAAAATGTTGACTAGGTATTTCTGTTATACTATTTTTAGCTAAAGGATGTCTTCCTCCACCCGGCACTTTTTGATTAACAATAATTTCCCTATAAATTTTATCTTCTTTAAATAAATGATGAACATCACCAGTAGCTACTATTATTTTTCCCGAATCTTTAGTTACTCTAATAATTTTTCTAATGTGTTCTATTAATTCAATACTAGAACCAAAATCATTAGTTTGTAATAGATGATTATAAACATCTAATGGCTGTACTTCAACATAGTCATAAAAATTTATTATGTTAGTTAATTCTTCATCAGATTTACTTTTAGCTTCAACAAATACTTCACTTTCATAACATCCACTACCAATTAATAAACCTTCTCTTAACTCATTTAAAACACTTCTTAGTATTCTAGGTGTTTTATATAAATAAACTGTGTTAGCTAAAGAAATAATTTTAAATAAATTTTTTAATCCTTTTTTATTCTTAACCAAAATATTAACATGATAACTTCTTCCATATTTATGAATTTCACTTTTATCAATCATTTTATTTAATTGAGAAATTTTTTCAATATTTTGACTTGATAGTTTTTGAAGCATTTTATGTAAAACTAAAGCTGTACCTTGTGCATCATAATCAGCTCTATGGTGAGCATCTTCATCCCAAGGAACATCATAACGTTTAACTAAAGCGGTTAAGTTATGTCTTGCGTAATTACTATCTAATATTCTTGATAGTTCTAATGTATCAATAACTGTATTTTTATACTCACCTAAATTATATTTTTTATAACACATTTCCAAAAAAGATGTATCAAATTTAGCATTGTGAGCAACCATTGGTAAATCACCATACCACTCAATAAATCTTTTAATGGCATTTTCTTCATTGTCCTTACCTTCTAGCATTTCATCAGTTATATTAGTAACTTCAGTTATTTTAGGCGGTAATTTTCTACCCGGATTAATTAATTCATCATATCTATCAATTATCTCTCCATTATGAATTTTAACTGCACCTATTTCAATAATTGTGTCTCCACCAGCCGCATTAAAACCAGTTGTTTCAAAGTCAAATACAACATAAGTATTATCTAATAAAACAGAATCATTTTCTCTTACTACAATATTAACACTATCATCAATTAAAGTTAATTCCGTTCCATAAATAGCTTTAAATTTATCTTTATCTTCTTTACCTTTATTTAAATCACATACTAAATGATATACATCTGGATAAGCTTGAGCTCCATTATGATCAGTAATAGCAATAGCTTTATGTCCCCATTTATAAGCTTGTTTAACTAATGTTTTAGCGTCTACTACCCCATCCATTTGACTCATCATTGTGTGAGCATGTAATTCAACTCTTTTTTCTACAGCATCATCACTAGGTGTAGTTATCACTTTATCGCTTTTATTAACATCTCTTAAATTTAAAACAATTTCATTAGAATATTTATCGAATTTAGTATATCCTCTAAATTTATACCAAGTATTATTTTTAATATTTTTCTTATAAAAATCAAAGTCACTTTGTTCTTTTACAAATAATTTAGCGTACATGCTATCATTAAAATCAGTTATTTTTAAAGTGAATATTTTAAAATTAGATTTACTTGATTCAAATAAATCAATACCAAAAACATAAGCTTCTATACTTACATTATCTTCTTCGGCAAATATACCACTTATTTCATGAGTAATTTTAGGTATAAAACTACCCATTATTTCAATTATTTCTTTTTTTTCAGTTGGTACTTCTACCACTTTAGCTTCTTCAATTTCTTTTCTTATTTCTTTACTTTTTTCTTCATCAATAATTATACTTACATTAATTTCATCAAATCCCACACTATTTAATAAATCAATCAATTTAACTTCTATTGATTTAAATTTCATCTCTTCTGCTTTATTAGCCACTTTAATATTAATTGTATTATCAATAATATCTAAATTATCAGTTATAAAAGTTTCTAATAAAGGAAATTCTTTTAAATTTTGTTTTAACAAATAATTATAATAATCATTTATATATTCATTTTTTTTATTGTCTACTTTAAATGAAAATCCTACCTTATAATCTTTAAAATTATTTTTCAAACAATCTAAAAATTTAATATAAACTTCAAGAGGTAATGTGCTTTTTAAAGTAATAAAAAAGTGATAACATGTTTTTTCCTTATTACCTACTATTTTATCTAACTTACCATCATTAAAAAAATTTAATAAGTCTTTATCCATTTTTATTTGATTTAATAGTAGAATAAGTTTTTCCATTTTTACCACCCAATATATTGTATCAAATATAATTTTTTTTAACAACCAAAATTAGACAATTTTAATTGTTTTATAAATTCTTTTTCAGAAACATCTTCACCACGTTTATGATCAAATAATATTATTGCTATTTTAATTAATTCATTTATTTGATTGTCACTTTTTGATATATAATCATTTATTTTTTGACCTATTATTTTTATTGCATTTTTATTTCTTTCTGATAAATTTGATTTTACCTTTACTTTTCCTAAAGGTTGCATTTTATTCACAAAATTTACAATTTCATAACATATTGGTACTTTTCTATCTTTTGAAGCAAATGAATAATCATTATTCATATTTAGACTTTTTAATATCAAAATCATCATTTGCATCTTTATAGATAACTCATTTGAAAGAAAATCCGGATTTTCATTGTAAAATAAATAATATATATCACACAATTCTTGCTCAAATTCATTTAATTTCAATTCAGAAATATTTTTAAATTTTTTTATTTGTTCTATTCTGTTAGCTAGCATGTTTAAAATATTATCATTATTTGAATTTATTCCATTGTCAAAATTTATTTTTTCTCCTTCTTTAAATAAAAATCTTTTACCATCAGAACTTACTTGTTCAAATAGTTTCAGTTTTTTTTCTTCATATAATAATATTGTCGTATTTCCATTATGAAATATTTGAATTTCTAAAAACTTTTCATCCCAATTTTTAAATATCGTTCGTATCCAAGATACAATTCTAACTAAATCATTATAATTTTTTAACCCATTCATACATTTATCTAATATTTCGTTTTGTTTAACTTCATCGCAATTATCATTCAATTGCATTCCAGAAAATATAATTTTCATATTTGAAGTTGTAGTATTATAATTTTTTTGAAAAGTTAATCTTTTTTCCATTTTATCCCCCAATCAATTTTTTATAATTTATTTATAACAAATATTAATAAAACTTTTATATTATACCATATAATCAAAAAAAGTAGAAAATATTTAATTGATATTTCTACTTTTAATTACTTGAATATCTTACTTTCAAATGTTTAAAATTAGAATTTAAAGATAATCTTTTCACTCTACTAAATTGTCGCCCTTCATTAACTTTATTATTTCTTATATTGTCTAAAGCATTTTTAAAATATTTAATAGCAGTTGCATCATCAATATTAGGATATGCTTGTTTTATTTTAGAATATATTGATTGAGCCAAAGTTAATTCACATGCATATCCTGTATGAATTCCTGAAAATGAATATTTTTGTAAATAATCAAGCATCGCTTCTTGTTCAGAAGATAAACAATATTGTTCAAGATCTAAAACTCTATTGTCTAATCCACATTTTATGCATCCACACCATCTATATATACGTCCTTCAGGACAAGCATATTCTATTTTAGAATATACCAAAATATGTTTACAAGATTTATATATATTTTTTTGCAATGCAGAAGCTTGTTTTTGTAATTGTAAATATTCTTGTAATCTATCAGTATTTTCAAGTTCTTCTATTTTTTCATTAATTTTTTTTAATTGTTCAGTAAAATCATCATATTCTAATTCTTCCATATCACACCTCTAAAAAAATATTTTATCATATTTTTAACACTGTTTATTAATACAACAAATTAAACTACATTGATTAATTTTTATACTGGCAAAATTTTCAATGCTAATTTTTCTATTTTATCTAATTTAACTAAAATTGAACCTTATTAAATAAGGTTCAAAATAAATTATATTAACTAAAATAATGGTGCTTGTGGTGGGAATCGAACCCACATGACCAAAGGCCACACGATTTTGAGTCGTGCGCGTCTACCAGTTCCGCCACACAAGCAATTAATAAGATTATATCACATAATCTTATTTTTTTAAATACTTTTACAAATTATCTTCATTATATTTTGAATTATATAGTTCTTTTACACTATCATCCTTAGTTATTTCAATACTCGGTAAATCTTTAATAGATTTTAATCCAAAATAATCTAAAAATAATGGCGTTGTGCCATATAAAACAGGTCTACCAGCAGCTTCACTTCTTCCTACTTCGCATATTAAATTTTTATACATTAATTTTCTTACTAGATAAGCACTACTAACGCCTCTTATTTCATCAACCATTAATCTTGTTACAGGTTGATTATATGCAATAATAGCAAGAGTTTCTAAAGCTGATTCTGTTAAGTGTTCATCATCTTTAAAATCAACTAATTTTTGTAAATATTCCTTATTTTCTCTTTTCGTTATCAATTTTAATCTATTACTTAATATAGTTAATTCAATTCCTCTATCAATATTTTGATAATTATCTATTAATTTATCTGTTATTTGAGTTAAAGTAGCATCATCTATTTCTAATATTTTTTTTACTTCGTCTAAACTTAATCCTTCATCACCTACTACAAATAACAAACTTTCTAAAACTGAAACTAAATTCATTAAGACACCTCACACAACACAATATCTTCAAAATTATTTTCTTGAATTAATTTTATATCATTATTTTTCGCTAAAACTAAAATAGATAAAAATGTTACAATTATATAGCTTTTAGTATTAATATTAAATAACTCTTTAAAATTAACTCGTTTTTTGTTTTTTATTATATCTTTTATTTCTTTACTTCTCTTTGTAATTGAATATTCTTTACTAGTTATTTTAGTATTCAAAGGTTTATTATCTTCTTTTTTTTGTAAAAATTTTTCAAAAGCTTTTAATAAATCAGACAACTGAACATCATCATTTAATTTAGTTTCAATATCATATTCACTTATATCACTTGCTTTTTTAGTATAGTATTGTTGTCTTTCTTGTTCTAAATCATGAAATTTAGATATAACATCTTTATAATTTTGATATTCAATTAATCTTTGAATTAATTTTTCTTTTGGATCTTCTTCATATTCGTCTTCAGCTATTTCAGGTTTAGGTAAAAGTAATGATGCTTTCATTTCAATTAATTCTGCTGCCATGACTAAATATGAACTGGCTATATTTAAATTTAATTCTTCCATTTTATTAATATAATCTAGATATTGATTAGTGATTTCTTCGATTTTTATATCATAAATATCAATATTAGACTGTTTAATTAAGTGAAGTAATAAATCTAATGGTCCAGAAAACTTATCAATTGTAAAATCCATATTTATTACCTCCTTAATCTAAATTATAACAAAAAAAGATAAAAAAATCTATTGTTTATCTTTTTATTAGTGTCATTTTTAATACTTTATATAATTTAATATATACATTTTCAAAATTATGATCTAATTCATAATAAATATCTTTTAATGTATCATTACTTTTTTTATTAAAACATTCCAAATATAAAAAATTTAATTTATCAGCATCATTAATTTTTTTTAATTGATCATATATAAATTTTTTAATATATTGTTGATTCCTAGTTTGTAAATAGTCTATTTTCTTATCATTAATTATTTGATATTTAATACTACTTACATTCAAATTTGAACTAAAATCTAATACTTCCATTTCTTCATCTAAAAATAACTGGCTATATTTTATTTTATTTTGTTCTATTTTAAAAGCAATTACCATTTTACCATCTGTTGCTAAAAAAGAATAATCTAATACCTTTTTATTATATTGTTCAGTTCGCTTATATATTTTAATTAAAAATTCATTATCAATTTTAACTTTTTTATTTACTAAATTAAACAAATCAAATGTACTTAATTTAATAAGAGGTATCTTCCTTATATGAAGTATTTTATCATCTTTATTCCATTCAAAAATATCATAAGGTATATTATTAAAATTTAGTAAAATATCGTATATGTAATTCATTATTATCCTCCTTAGGTATACTAAAATATATTATAATCAATCCAACTACAGATATTAAACATTCAGGTCTTCTAATAATAAACTTAACATAATCTAAAAAATTATACCCTATTGTTGTTAAATTTAAATAAATTATAATATAAATACAACCAATTAAAGTTAATCCAAATCCAACTAAAAAGAAAAAAAATCTTGTCATTATTTCACCAATATATTTTTATATACCTTTCATTAATAAAATTTATGAAAAAATACTACTATATTAGAACATATATATTTGACAATATCTTAAAATCATGTAAAATATAATTGGTGAGTTATGAAAAGATTTAATATGATTGATGAAGAATTTATCTGTGAAAACTGTGGAAAAAAAGTATCAAAATTAAATTATACTGCTAGAGATCATTGCCCATTTTGCTTACATTCTAAACATGTTGACATCATGCCAGGTGATAGAGAAAATAAATGCTGTGGATTATTAATTCCAATAGATATAGAAAAATTTAAAGACACCTATAAAATAATATACAAATGCCAAAAATGTAATGAATTACATAAAAATATTATAGCAAATGATGATAATTTTGAAGAAATATTAAAAATAATGCAAAATAAAACCTAGATTTTTCTAGGTTTTAAAATTTCCAAATATCTTCATCTTCAGCAACAGTTTGATTATTGTTTTCTTGAATAGGATTTTCTAACTTTGACGGTTCAACATTTTTTAATTCAGTGTTTTCTACAACTTCATTATTTTGAGGTATTACTTCATTTACATTATCAGTTAATGGTGCAAATAAAGATTGGTCAATATTTTCATTATTAACTTGAACATTTTGAACAGGTTCAACAACATTTAAGTCAGCAGATTCTTGTACATCAACTTTATTATTTTCAGCAACTTCTTGTGTTAATTCATTAATACCTTTAGCTTCAACTTTTATTTTTTCTTTTTTTTCTTTTACCTTTTTTTCTTTTTTTGGTTTTTCAACTTTCTTTTCTTTAGTATCTTCGTCTTTACCCTTACGACCAAAATCAGTTTTGTCAGCAATATATCCAATAAAAGCCATCAAAATTATTATACCAACCACAATAAACCAAACATAATTATCAACAATAAAATCCATATTTAACTCCTCCTTATTCTTATATTAATATTACCATTTTTTTTATTTTTTTGCAACAATTATCTTTCCAAATAATCTTCACCTTTAAAAGGTTCAGTTCTTAATAAATCAAAATAATCATTTTGTCTTAAAACTTCATAAGTAGCAATTGCTACACAATTTGATAAATTTAAAGCTCTTACTTTATCTGTCATAGGTAATCGCATACAGTGACTCAAATCTTCTTTTAAAATTTCTTTAGGAATCCCTGTACTTTCTTTACCAAAAATCAGATAAATATTTTCATCTTTAAATTCAAATTCAGTATGTGGTTTCTTACCATATCTAGTAAAATAATAATAAGTTCCTTTATTTTGCTTTTTAAATTCTTCAAAATTAGGATAAACTTTATAATCACAATTATCTATATAATTTACCCCACATCTTTTTATTGTTTTGTCATCTAATTTAAATCCCAATGGTTCTATTAAATGTAGTTTTGAATTAGTAGCAACACAAGTTCTCATTATATTACCAGTATTTTGAGGAATTTCCGGTTCATATAAAACAATATTTATCATAATGTTGTTTGCTCCTTTTCTAAATCTTCTAATTTTATAACTGGTAAAATAACATTTTCTTCTTTACATAAATCTTTAAATGTTTCTCTAAATTGATCTAATTCTTTTACGATACTATCAGGATATATCTTTCTACTTGATTTTATAGCGTTATAAAAATCAGATACATCAGCTTCTTTTTTATTATTGTACAAAGCTGTGGAAAAAACTTGAGATAAGACTGATAATGCAACATCTGGATACATTGCTGCTAATCCATAAACTCTTTTAAATTCACTAGTAGCACTTACAATCGCTCTTACTAATAACTCAGTAACATACTCATTGTATTTTATTTTAACTCCTGTTTGTTTTTCCATTTTTGGAATGGATCCCATTAATATTTTTGTCGTAGTTGCTTCATCAGGTTCTAAAACATCTACTTTTTCAAATCTTCTTAAAAAAGCTCTATCTCTTAAAATATAAGTTTCATATTCAACAGATGTAGTTGCCCCTATCACTTTAATATCTCCACGATCTAATCCCGATTTTAGAATGTTAGCTAAATCCATAGGTCCATCTTGTTTACTACCAATAAGCATATGAATTTCATCTATAAATAAAATAGTTTTTTCAGCAGTTTTTAGTTCTTGAACTAATTGATTAGCTACTAATACTTCTCTTCCTTCAACTGTCATCGTTCCTAATAAAGAAGTTGAATTTAATCTTACTATACGATATCCTTTTAAAGCATCTGGAACTTCATTCTTTTGAATTAAATAAGCAATTCCTTCAACTATTGCAGTTTTACCTATACCCGGCTTACCTACTAACAAAGCAGATTTTTCTGGTGTTAACAAAATAACAATTGCTCTTTTAATTTCTTCTTCTCTTGCTATAGCAGGATTTGTAATATAAGCTTTTTTTGTTAAATCATCACCATAAGTATCAATAACACTATACATATTATTCACCTATATACCCGTGTTTTTTTAAACTATCTATTACATCTTCATATTTAGCAGCACCTACAATACGATTGTATGTAGAAATTTCTTCACCATCTTTTATAAAAATTGTTGTTGGAGTTGAAGTAACTACAAACTTACTATAAATTTTAGAATAATCTTCCTCTGATAAATTGTGCAAATTAACATAAAAAATTTTCACTTTTGTATCTTTCATTACCTTTGCCATTGTTTTTTCATAACTAGCACATGCTGAACAAGTATCAGATCCTAATAACAATACAAATGTATCTTTATTATCTAATTTTTGCTTTAATTGTTCATAATTAATTTCGGTATATTTAGGATTACCACATCCAACTAATAATATAGTCATTAAACAAATTAATAATTTTTTCATAATCATCACCTTTTTAATTATACAATATTTATAAACAAAAAAAAAGACTTTTAATCTTTTTTGTAAAATATTATTTGATCCTTTTGTAAATAAATATTATATAAATTGTCTAATTCTATTCCACTATCCAACAATTTTTTAACACTATCATTTTCTTTTGTAATATAAACGTTATCTTTTGGTATTAATAATTTTTGTCCTGGATATATATATTCATTTTCTTTTAAACCATTTAATAATTCAATAGCTTTTTCTTCCACATTATATCTTTTAGCAATATTATATAAATTATCACCATTTTTTACAACATAAGTATTATATTGATTTCCATTTGGAATAATAATTAATTGACCTTCTTTTATAGTATTTATATTATTATTTAAACTGATTAATTCTTCTAAACTAATATTTAACTTTTTAGCAATATCATTTAATGATTCATTTTTTTTTACTTCATACACACTATACATTTAAATTACCTCCTATATAATCATATTCAAAAAAAAAAAGCTTATACTAAAGCTGTTTTTATTTCAACTACATTTTTTGCTTGTAAGCCTTTATCTGTTTGAACTAATTCAAATTCAACATATTGGCCTTCAACTAAAGTTTTATATCCTGGTGATAAAATTGAAGAATAATGTACGAATATATCTTCATTTTCTTTATATTCAATAAATCCAAACCCTTTTTCATTATTGAACCATTTTACTTTCCCCTTCATAATTTAAATCTCCCTTCTAGTAATTCCCTTACAATTTAATTATAAAATAGTTATATATCAAATGCAAGAAAATTGAAACGACACTTTTCGACAAATTTCGACATTTAATAAAATTAAAACATACTTTAAGTATGTTTAATTCATAACGCATCTTTTTATAACTGACACATTTTTAGCTTGATAACCTTTATCAGTTTCTACTATTTCATAACTTACTATATCGCCTTCATTTAATGTTTTATGACCTTTTTCAATTATAGATGAATAATGAACAAATATATCTATTCCTTCTTTATATTCAATAAATCCAAACCCTTTTTCGTCATTAAACCATTTCACTTTTCCTTGCATTTTATTGCTCCCTTCTATGTAAACATTTTTAATCATATCATTTTATTTAAATTATTTGTTTACCATTTGCTTAAATTATCTGTTTTTTTGATTTAATTGTTATCTTCAAATAATATTTTATTAATAAAGCAAAATTAAAACTATAACCTTTTTTTTTAATACAAAAATTTAATCAAATTATTAAAAGTGTGATATTTTAATACACGAGGTAGTAAAAATGAAAAAAATAATAATGAATTATACAATGAATTTAATAAAAAATAATGGAATTTATGATGATGAAAAACTTGCTGTCATTAAATATGGCTTAGAAGGGTTATATTTAACAATATCAAAATTAATTATTATTTTGTTTCTAGCATGTTTATTAAACATTTTAAAGGAAGTAATTATATTTTTATTAATATATAATGTAATTAGAACTACATCATTTGGTTTGCACGCAACTAAAAGTTGGATATGTTTATTATCATCAACTATAATATTCATTGGTTTTCCTATTATTTATAAATATTTATATTTTGATAATTACCTTAAAGTAATTTTAGGTCTTATACTAATATTATTTATATATAAAAATGCACCTGCTGATACCCATAAAAGACCTATCGTAAATCAAAAAAGAAGAATGTTCTTTAAATATAGTTCTACTTTTATAGCAATAATATTTGTATTTTGTTCAATTTTAATTAATGATAATTTTATAAGTAATTGTTTTATATTTTCATTATTTGTACAATCATTTATGATAGCACCTTCTGTATATAAGTTATTTAATTTACCTTATAACAACTATTTAACTTATTTAGCAAATAACAATATTTAAATATACATAGTATATTTGAATATAAAGAATAAAAAGGAGGGAAGTAGTATGGCTTTTGTAGCATCTTTATTAGCAACAGTTGGTTCATTCTTAGCAACAATGGGAAGTCAAGCATGTTATTTAGTATTTATTGATGAACCTGAATGTCCAAAAAGTTTAGTTAAATAAAAATGTAGATTATAATATCTACATTTTTATTTTGATCACTTGAGTAAAAATATTATTTACTATTTTTACTTCGTTAATTATATTATCATTTTCATCAACAATCTTTTTTAATAAGCTCAAACCATATCCATGACCTTTTTGTTTACTAGTATATCCTTTATCATAAATTTTGCTTAAATCTATATCATCTTTAATTCTATTAGACACCTCTATAATAAACATATCATCAACATACATTGAAATAATTATCTCACGATCTTTTTTATTAAATTTTGCAGTTTCTTCTATTGCATTATCTATTATTATTCCGACAATCCTACAAATATCATAATTCATTTTTGATGAAATGCGCGATGAATCAATTTTTCTTACTTTACTATTTATATCTAAATTTACTTCAATATTTTTTTCTTGCATTAACAACATTTTTTGATATATTAATCCTTGTAGCCCACCTGAAGGAATTCTTTTAGCTTTATTATAAATAATTTCATTATCTTCTCGCTTTTCTTTTAGTATTTCATTTATATATTCAGATATTTTTGAATCTTTCTTATCTATCAACGTCTTTATCACTAACAATTGATTTTTATTTTCATGATTACTTACTCTTTGATAATCTAGCATTTTTTCATATTCATTTAAATTATTAATTAAATTAGTGTTTTCAACTTTAATATTAATATTTTCTAAATTTTTATTTATTGCATAATATAAAATATAGCAATAAATTATTATAAAAAATGAACTTAAAATTATTAATATTTTATAATTAACATTCAAATAATTTACGATTAAAAAAATATTGAGTGTTACAACAAGAAAAAACATCAAACTATATTTTATATATTCTTTAACTTGATTTAAAATACAGAAAATCTTTTCAACAAAAATTTTAAAAAATGGTATTTTTATTATCAAGATAGCTATTAAAGAAATTATAATATTAGGAAATAAATAGCCTCTTAAATTTTCAATAACATAAGACGCATTTTTGTTAAAAATGAGAAAAACTATTAATGTAAAAATGAGTTCAGAAAAAAACATAATAAGCTGTTCGCAAATTACAATTATTGAAATTTGTTTTAATTCTTCTTTATAAATTATTTGATTAACCGCTATTAATATTATAGTATTTACTAAGAATACAATAAAATAATTTAAATAATAATAATTAATAACATATATAAACGTTACTAAAAAAGCAAATAATAAAGATTTTCTCAAAATATTATTATTATATTTACGAACTAAATTATTAATAATATAAAATGCAGACATAACATTAACAAAACAAGGTAAATAATTACGAAAAAAATAATATATTAACATAATTGACCTACTTCTTTTTTATAATTATCAGAAACTAAATCTACCATTTCACCATTGTCAAATAAAATTTGCTTTTTCTTTTTATCAATTTTAATAATTCTATCTTCATTAACCAAGCAAGCTCTATGACTCTGTACTAATGATCCCATACTTAATTCCTTTATTTCAGTCAAAGATTTACCAATTTTATATGTTCTACTATCTGTTTTAATTAAACATTTTCTTTCTACATTATCGTGAGTAACATACAAAATATCTTTTACTGGGATTATATATACAGCGTTGTTATCAATAAACTTAATTGCTTGTTTCTTTCCAATATAAGCTAAAGATTTTATAATAGCATCTCTTACTCTTTTATTAAAATCGTCAAATTTACAAATAAAAGTTAAAACCATCAATTGATCACGAACAATATTAGAAGCTAGTTCATCATGTGCAGTTATAAATATTATAATACTATCTAAATCATTTTTTCTAATCATTCTTGCTATATCAATACCAGATTCTGATTTTGTTTCAATATCTAATAAATATACTCTATTTACCATTGATTCATTCATAAGTTTCTTAAATTCACTATTATAATCATTAAAAATATGTGTTTTATATTCTAATTTATTATTAATCATAACCTTACTTATAATATCCTTAATATTATCAGTTACTTCTTTAAAATCATCAACTATTACAAAATTAATCATACAGGCCTCCTACGTTTGCATTGTGTTAATTATTATATCATATTTTGGGAAATTATGGTAGACTTTTTGTCTAAAAAAACTAATTTTATGCTTAAATTAGTTTTTTTAAATAAAATTTGATATATTACTTATTAAAAAGCATAATATAATGCCTATTAAAGTAGGAATTATAATAGCTAATAGTGTCCATTTTAAGCTTCCTGTTTCTTTTTTTATAGTCAAGCAAGTTGTTGAACATGGAAAATGACATAATGAAAAAATAAGTACACATATAGCTGTTGTAACTGTCCAGCCATTGTTAACCAAAATTGATCTTAAACTTTCTAAACTTTCATACTCTACTAAATTACCTGTCGCCATATAAGTCATAAGCATTATAGGAATTACTATTTCATTTGCAGGGAATCCTAAAATAAAAGATATTAAAATTACTCCATCCATTCCTATTAATTTACCAAAAGGATCTAAAAATGATGAAATATGATTTAATAAAGAAATGTCATTTATATGTAAGTTTGCTAGCAACCATATTAATGCCCCTGCAGGAACCGCTACTATTACAGCTCTACTCAATACAAACAGTGTTCTATCAAATATTGATCTTATTATAACCTTACCTACTTGTGGTTTTCTATAAGGTGGTAATTCTAATGTAAATGAAGATGGTACACCTTTTAGTATTGTTTTTGATAAAATATAAGAAACTAAGAAAGTTAGTAAAAATCCTAACAAAATGACTAATGTCAATATAATGACACTTAAAAATGAACTACCATTAATTCCAACAAAAAATATTGTAATTAAAGTTATCATGGTAGGAAAACGACCGTTACATGGAACAAAAACGTTTGTTAAAATGGCTATTAATCTTTCTCTAGGTGAATCAATTATTCTTGCTCCACTAACTCCTACCGCATTACAACCAAACCCCATACACATGGTTAACGCTTGTTTCCCACATGCACAACATTTTTTAAACATCTTATCTAAATTAAAAGCTATCCTTGGTAAATATCCTAAATCTTCTAGCAAAGTAAATAAAGGGAAAAATATAGCCATAGGTGGTAACATAACAGCGACAACCCAAGTTAACACTTTATATACGCCTGAAATTAATAAGTTGATTAAAAATTGAGGAAATTTTAAAAATTCTAAAAAATTTAAAATATGAATTTCTAAATATGAAAAAAATTGAAACAATAATTCAGAAGGATAATTAGCTCCTTTTATAGTTAGCCAAAATATTACCATTAGCAGTGTAATAATTAGTGGTATCCCAAATAATTTACTTGTTGTTATTTTATCAATTTTTAAATCCTTTTGTTTATAATTTTTATTCTCATATGTTACTACTTTTTTAGCTATTTCTTCAGATTTTTTTATTAAACTATCAACAACATTATAATTTCCTTCTTCTTTTATATAAATTAATTGATTTTTTATTATTTTATCTTTTAATAAATCATAATTCAAATAATTAGTTATTTTTTTATATAATGATTCTTCATAATTAATTAAATTAATAGCTACCCATCTAGGATTTAAATCTTTTGTTTTGTCTTTTAAATAAGGTAGTAAAATATCTATTGCTTCTTCTACTTTATCATAATATTTTATTTCAAATGGATTAAAATTAGTATTTTCTAAATTATTTAATAATTCATTTATGCCATTTTTATTTCGTGCACTTGTTCCAACTACTGGCACACCTAGTATATTTGATAATTTAGTCAAATCAATATTTATTTTCTTTTTTTTAGCTTCATCCATTAAATTAACACATACAATAACTTTTTTAGTTATTTCTAATGTTTGTAATACTAAATTTAAATTTCTTTCTAAGCATACAGCATCACACACTACAATTACTAAATCATATTTATTAAAACAAATAAAGTCACGTGCTACCTCTTCTTCTTCAGAATGAGAAATTAAGGAATATGTACCGGGTAAATCATATATTTTATAGTCTTTGTTATTATATTTAAATGTTCCACTAGCATTACTTACTGTTTTTCCTGGCCAATTTCCTGTATGTTGATGTAATCCTGTTAAAGAATTAAATACTGTACTTTTTCCAACATTAGGGTTACCTGCTAAAGCAATTATTTTCATATAATATCTACCTCTATTTTATCACAATCTTCTTTTCTAATAGCAATTATAGCTCCCCTAATTAAATAAGCTTTAGGATCGTTAAATGGGCTTTTTAAGACACATTCAACATTTGTCCCTTCAATTAGACCAATATCAAGTAATCTTCTTTTTATATTATCATTGGCAACTATTTTTTTTACAATAGCTTTATTACCAACTTTCATATCACATAAATACATTCAACCAATTCCTTTCATGATATTATATGTCATAAAGAAATTGGAGTTAATAAAAACGATATTCCTATTTAGAAATATCGTTATCAATTAATTCTGCTTCTTTTAGTATATTATATATACATGAATAGCTTCTTCTATTATAAAATTTACAAAATTTTCTAACACTAACATTGCTTCTTTTATATAAATTTATTATATAATCTTTCTCTTTTTGACTTATTTTATTAACTGGTTCTCTATTTTTATTACCATGTTCAAAATTAATCTCACCTTCTAAAATTTCTTTTTTAAGTTTTAAGATATATTTTGGATGATAACCTGTAATATTGGCTATTTCAACATAAGAAAGATATGATTTCCCCCTTAATTTATCAGCAATTAACTTGGCAGCTTCTATTTTCTTTCCCATAATATCACCTAATATAATAGTATCACAATAGTAATATTTTTACAAGATAATTATATAAAAAATAGGAATTTTTTTCCTATTTTTCTATTTTAATTATCTCTTTTATGTCAGATTCTTTATAAGTTATTTTGATTTTATCATCAACACTTAAGAATGGTAATATATTTTGATTTACTTTTAATGATGCACGATATATGTCATCATCTTTTAAGTAATAATAAGTTGTTCCATCTAAAACTGCTGTTTTAATTGATTTAATTGTTATTTCTTTAGTCAATTCTTCACCAGTTGTAATATTACCACCCAGATAATTTTGAGCGGCCTTTAATATTCCTTCTGAACTTTCAGTAACAACTACTTTCTGATAATCTGCGTAGTCAACAAAAGCATACATTTTAACTAATCCTGCATTATCTTTTAAACTCATTAAGTAAGTTGGTTTATTATCTAAATTAATTAATAATGGAAAAGTTGAAGTATATTTCATTTGTTGTACCTGTCCTTCACTAGATGCCATTGCTGATGTTTCTGTAGCTCCGGCTACGTCATAGAACTTTGTTTCTTTAGTTCGCATATTAGTTAAAGTAAAACCAATATTAGATCCATCACTAGATACAGATGTAATACCAGTATATAGATAAATATCATCATTCATAGCTAAGTAATTATATCCTTCACTAGTACTTACTACATCTTTTTGACCAAAAATGGAATTAAAGAAACCATTTTTATATAATCCCCAATCGTTTAATTGCTCAATTATTAAACTAGCTGAATACACATGGTCAACCCAAGTTGGAACTTCTTCAACTTTATATTTTTTAGATGTGCCATCAATTGGATTAAGAATTACTACACCTGTCACTTCTTTTTTTAATCCTACTCCACTATATTTTAAAGTTTCTGCTATCCAATATGGATTTCCTTCATCATCAACTTCAAAATTAATTTCACCAAATATTGTAAATGGATAACTTATTCTTAATTTTCTATATAAATTTTCAAAAAATAAACTTGAAGGCATATATTTCATACCATTTTCTAATCTTACTAAATTAGATTCACCCGTTACAGAATCAACTGTAATATAACCAACTACTCCCTTATTTCTATTTGTAAAATATTTAATTATACTAGCATATTCTAATGGAGTAACTCTTACTATTTTATCATTATAATTAATTTGTGTATATTGATTTGATACTTCAAATTGTGATACTAAATCTGTCATTTGTCCCATCACTTTATCGCCTAATTTCATAGATGAATCTTTATCTAGTAATGGTAATTTATCAAAATCAACTGGCTCAACATCAGTAGTAAAATCACTATTATTAACACTTATTCTATTATAATATGATTTAGCCATAAATAGTGGTGAATTAGCTACATTAAATATTATAATTAAACCAAATATTATAAATAATGCACTAAATAAAATATAAGATTTTTTATTTACTTTTTTATTATTTATTACCACTTTTAATATTTCTGTACTTGATACAATTAAACTAACTATACAAGTCATCACTACACTAATAAATACAAATACCCAAAAACTTGGATCACTTAAATTTATTGGTGGTAGCATAAAATAATATAATATTAAAATCAAAATTATACTAATAATTATTTTTAAATATTTCATATTCCTACTCCGTTCTTAAAGCTTCTACAGGATTTTTTCTACTTGCTATAACAGCAGGTATTAATCCACCTATTAAAGTTAAAATAATGGCAACTGTAATTAAAATTAATGTATGAATTGGATTCATAATTGCTACATTATCTAAATTAGTTAAATCTTTTAATATAGCATTTATTGGGAATAATAATAATCTTGCAATTATAATTCCTATTAATCCTGATGCTAAGCCAATAATAAATGTTTCAGCATTAAATACACGACTTACATCTTTTTTTCTTGCTCCTAAGCTTCTTAAAATACCTATTTCTTTTGTTCTTTCTAATACTGATATATAAGTTATAATTCCTATCATAATTGAAGAAACTATTAATGATATACCAGAAAAAGCTATTAATACCCAACCAATAGCATCCATGATGTTAGATGATAAAGTTGAAAAAGTATCTGCTAAATCAGTATAAACAATTTTATCTTCATCTGATTTGTCTTTATTATAATCATTTAAATAACTAATTATATTTTCTTTAGCCTCAAAATCAACTGGATAAATATTTATTATATATGGGATATCTTTAGCTCCTAAATAAGCTAACATATCATCTTTTGTATAATTTTCAGTAAATTTTTCTCCAGTTAAAATATTATAATCTAAATCTTGTTGAGCTTTTACAATCAAAGAATCTTTATTTTGTTCTATTATATATTCTGCTAATTCATTAGAATATAAAATATTACCAGCACCTTGACTCATACTCATAGCATTTACTATTTGAGCTAGCATATTATCTTCTTTACCTCTTACAATTCCAACTATTTTTAAGGTAATACCTTCATCATACATTTCATCATAATTCATATTAGGTACAAAATAGTCATTGTTATTTTTATAAAAATCATCATTTAAAATTATTTTTATTTCTTTACCAATTAATTCATCAAAACTAATTTCTTCTTTACTTGTATCTATACCTAAAGCTTCTAAAATATTTTTTTCCAATCTATTTTTTTCATTTACTGCTACAACTATTTCTGCTTTATCCTTAGGATAACTTCCTTTTAATAAATCATAAGCGGATTCTAAAAATGTTTCTTCACTTTCTTTTAACTCTTTAGGTAATGAAGATAAACTTAAATTATTAACATAATTAATTTTATCATCATTTTTTATTAACATATTTAAACTCATTGTACGTAAATAAGATACACCTATCGTATAATCAGGATTAATATTATTTATGTAATTTAAATAATCATCTGTAAATACGTTTTTATGAATAAGCATTGAAGATGCTGTATCATAAGGATAAATTACCTCTTCATCTATGTATGAATCACTTTTATCTGGCGTCATACTCATCATATCTTCTGGCGACATTTCTGTTGTTTGCCTACTTATCGTAATAGGGAAACTTGATAAAGTATCCTTTTCAAATTGATCTATTTGCATATCAAAACCATTTGATAAAGATAATATAATGGAAATACCTATTATACCTATACTAGAAGCAAAAGCAGTCAATAAAGTTCTTCCTTTTTTAGTTTTTATATTATTAAATGATAATGATAAAGCAGTTAAAAAACTCATTGCTGTTTTTTTAATAGTATATGTTTTATTATTATTTTGTTTTTCTAATTTATTTGTATCACTTATAATATTACCATCTTTTAATTCAATAATTCTATTAGCATAATCATGGGCTAATTCGCTATTATGAGTTACCATAATTACTAATTTGTCTTTAGCTATTTCCTTTATTAATTCCATTATTTGGACACTTGTTTTAGAATCTAATGCTCCAGTTGGTTCATCGGCTAAAATAATATCTGGATTGTTAACTAAAGCTCTAGCGATAGCTACTCTTTGCATTTGACCACCAGATAATTGGTTTGGCTTTTTATTTATATGATTTTCCAAACCAACCTTTTTTAATACTTCAATAGCTTTTTGTCTTCTTTCTTTTTTAGAAACACCACTTAAAGTCATTCCCAATTCTACATTGGCTAAAATATTTATATGACTAATTAAGTTATAACTTTGAAATATAAATCCAATACAATTGTTTCTATATGCATCCCAATCAGTATCTTTAAATTTTTTGGTTGATTTATTATTTATAATTAAATCACCACTATCATAATGATCTAAACCACCTATTATATTAAGTAAAGTTGTTTTCCCAGAACCTGATTGGCCTAAAACGGCTACAAATTCATTTTTTCTAAATTTTAAGCTAATATCATTTAATGCTAATTGTGTGTAATTAGCAAGTGTATAACTTTTTTTTATATTTTTTAACTCTAACATTTGATTTTCCTTTCTTTATTACATATAAATATTTTATACTTATAGATTTGATTTGTCAATTTATTTGTTGTATAATTAATGAAGGTGATTAATAATGAAAAAAATAACTGTTATTGAATATTCTAATGAGACTGCTTTAATTAGTTCAATTTTATTTTTGATATTTGGTATTATTTTATTTACTAACCCAAGTGGTATACTTAATTTTATTTCTTACATTGTAGGAGGTATTTTAATTGTTATTGGTGTTTTTAATATTTTAAGCTATAGAAAATTGCTTAAAATATTAAATGTTGAATACAAATCAAAGCTAATTCTTGGTGTCATATTAATTATATTCGGATTATTTGTAATATTGTTTTCTTCTTTAATTGAAATGACATTTAGATTAATATGTGGAGGATGGATTATTTATACTGGTATTATTAGATTAATTGAAACTTTAAATGATAAGGAAAACAAAATATCATTTATCAGTAGATTAATTATTTCTATACTATTAATAATATGTGGTTTCTATGTTGCTTTAAAAACAAATTTAATATTTTCTACTATTGGATTATTTATTATTATATATGCTATTTTAGATATTGTTGGATATATATTTTATAAAAAAAAGTTTTAAAATATTAAAACTTTTTTTATGGCTTGTTTGCATCTATTCTTGATTTGTAATTTTTTAATTCTTCTTGTTTTTCTTCTTTTATAGCTTTATCAGTTATTAATTTAACATCTTTTCTTGCTTGTTCATATGCCAACATTGCTGCATTATAATTTGACTTATTTTTATTATTTTCTAAATTTGTAACAAAACTACTCAAATTTGATAGTGAATTAATGGCATTTTGTTCAGAAATATTTGCAACATTTTCTTTAGTAGCAGAATTATAACAATCAATATAATACAAATTTCCCATCGGAATTAATCCAATCACAAAATTTAATAATGATGGTATCAAAAAAATGAGAACTGCAGCGATTATTCTTGTAGAAATACTTTTAGTCAATTTTTTTGATTCTACTTCACTACTACTAATAGTTTTTATTATATCAATAATGACAAAAATACCTAATATTACAGGAACTAAAATTGTTATCAATCCAATTAAACTTTTAAAAATACTTAATATGTTTAAAAGTTCAATATCATTACATGCACTTTCCATATTTATGCATACCTCCCATACTTATATATATTATAACATATTTTTATTAAAATATATTAAAAAAGGTCAATTAATGACCTAAATTGCTTTATTTAATTTTACTTCAACAGTATTAGATTTACCATCTCTTTCATATTCAAGCTTAACAGTATCGCCAACACTATATTTATATAAAATATATTTTAAATGAGTCGTATCTTCTATTTCAATGTCATTTATTTTTAAAATAACATCATTTTTTTGTAATCCAGCAACTCCAGCAGGTGAATCTTTTTCAACATCAATAACTACTACACCCTTTTCGTAATCTTTATCTAAATAAACTTTATAACTAAACAAAGCATATTGATTATTAGCATCAACCATACTAACACCTAATAATGGTCTTTCAATTTCTTCACCTTTTTCAAGTCTATCTAAAACAGAAGTAGCCATTTCAATTGGAATAGCAAAACCCATACCTTCTATTTCATCTTCAACTAATTTTAATGTGTTTATACCAATTACTTCACCATTAATATTTACTAATGGTCCCCCACTATTACCAGGATTAATAGCAGTATTAGTTTGGATAACTTCCATCATAAAAGCTCCACCATCATCTAAAGTAACATTAACCATTCTGTTTTTACCAGAAATAATTCCTTTAGTAACAGAACCAGCATATTTAACATCAACAGGAGTACCTACCGCAAAAACAGTGTCACCTATCTCAGAATCAGTACTACTACCTAAAGTTGCAACTTGTAAAACAAATGATTTATCAACACGTAAAACTGCTAAATCAGCATATTCATCACTACCCAATAATGTAGCTTCAATGGTTACATTTTCTGTATTTGTAACTTCTATTTTTTTAGCTCCACTAATAACATGATTATTAGTTAGTATATAACCATATTTATCATCAGTTTTATAAACAAAACCTGTACCAGTGGCTTGTAATTGATTACCGTAGTTTAATACTGTAACAACTGAATCATATACTTTATTTACAGCAGGTGCTATAGTGTCACTTTCAGTAATTGTAACTTCTTGTACGACTTTTTCTCCTTCATCATTAGGAATATAGTATACTACTAATAAAGTACCACTTATCCCAATAAATAATGATAAAATAACAGAACATATATAAATTATTTTATTCTTCAAATCAATCACCCTTTCAATCTATATTTTCTAATTCTCTCCAATTATCAGGAAAACCAATCTTGTTTAAAATTGATTTAGTGTCAACAGAATTAATTTTTCCATCTAAAATATCAATTTCATAACCTATTTCATTAATTAAATCATGAAATTCACCATCACCTAACATTTGTTTTAAAATTATTAAAACTGCAAAAAAATCATTTTTTCCATAAATATATTCATCTTCTACTTTTGGAATATTTAAAAATTGATGAAATCTATTATCTGGGATACTTCTCTGTGTTGTATGATCATATAAGATATCCTCATGTGCACACAAATTTCTATAATTTGATAATAAATATAAATAAATATTTAATTCATTACCATCTACATGATAAAAATTAGCTATTTCATCTTGATCTTCATATTTTAATATAGAATATAATTCTGAAATTATACCAAAAGATAAAACCTTAACTGAAACCCACATTGGAATATATCCGTAATTACTAATATAATGTTTAGTAGCTCTATGTTGCTTACCATTCAATCTTATTTGTCTTTTCATTTTGTTAATAACATCATTAACTTGACTCAATTTAAAACTTTCATATCTAAAATGTTTTGGATTCAAATAATCTTTTTCTTTATGACCATATTTTTTTGATAATTGATAACTAATTATAGATTTAATATTATTTTCTACTATCATTATATTTTTAAACATTATATTTCTAAGCCTTCTATCAAAAATAAAAATTGCGTATAATTCTTCAAAAGTTGCTCCAGGAACAAATCTATTATTATTACTTGCACTAGTTAATAAATGCCTATAGCCATTAATAAAAAAATAATTTTCTTTAAACAAAATTTCTTTTGTTTTTTCATAATCTGTTATTTCCAGTCCTTTTGATTCTAATATTTCAACTTGTTCATCTAAAGTTTTAAATATCTTTTGCATATCTACCACCATTATAATTATATCACATAATATAATTAAAAAAGTGAAAATTAAATGATAATTAAAAATCTGTTAATTTTAATTAACAGATTTTAAACTTTCCTCATTTAACAAACCAACATACTCTAAAACTAATTTTAATATGTTTTGATCTTTTACTTTTTGAACACTTTTTTGATTATTAAAATCAACTTCTTCAAATACAACTAATTCTTCCATAACATTTTCTTCATCATCAGTTAATCGTAAAGAAACATAATATGTTTTCCCTTTATATATTGCTTGCTTAACAACAACATATTTTTTTCCATCTGCAAGTTCCATGACTTGATTAATTCTATTTATCATTAACGAGTCATACCTCCTTCTTTAGATAAACCTAATTCTTCTAAAATTTTATCATAATCATCGTTTTTTTCTTCATTCATATTATCTTGTGGAGGATTAGTTTCTGATGGATCAACAGTTACAATAATATTTCCATTTTCATCAACTTGTGCACCAGTAATAGCATCTGAATTAGGATAATCATAATCTCCAGAAACAACATCAGAATTTTCTCCATTACTATTATCAACAATCACAGGACCTGATGGGGTATCAACAACAAATGAATCGCCAGGTTTTACAATTACTTCTACATCTTCATCTGGTTCAGGTGTTGGTTCAGGTGTTGGATCAGGTGTTGGTTCAGGTGTTGGATCAGGTGTTGGTTCAGGTGTTGGATCAGGTGTTGGTTCAGGTGTTGGCTCTGGTGTTGGCTCTGGTGTTGGTTCAGGTGTTGGTTCAGGTGTTGGCTCTGGTGTTGGTTCAGGCATTGGTTCAGGTGTTGGTTCTGTTTGATCTTGAGTTACATCATCTCCATTTGATATTCCTGATTCAATTCCTGCTAAAGCAGAATCTTTAGCTCCTTCATAGAAAATATTAGAATCAAAATCAAAAGCAAAATCATCTTCAGGTAATTCAGGTAATTCTTCTGTTATAGAAGTATTTAACTCTTTATTTGTATCAGGTTTTTCTATTTTACTACATGATGATAAACTAGCTACAATAAAGGCAATTGCACAAGCTAAAGCAATAATTTTTTTCTTATGTTTCTTTATAAAATCTAAAACTTTATCTTTTGCTTTTTTCCAACCAACAATTGCTATTGGCTGATCATCATCTTTATCTTTTTCATCTTCAGGTGTTGTAATTGGTACTGGAACAACTCCTTCATCATCCTTGTCTTTTTCATCTTCAGGTGTTGCAATCGGTACTGGAACAACTCCTTCATCATCCTTGTCTTTTTCATCTTCAGGTGTTGCAATCGGTACTGGAACAACTCCTTC
>CALVSQ010000016.1 GCA_944359085.1 uncultured Bacilli bacterium
TGTCCCGTTAGCTCAGCAGGTAGAGCATTTGACTTTTAATCAAAGGGTCACAGATTCGAGTTCTGTACGGGACACCAGTTGAAATTAAAAAGCCTTTATTTATAAAGGCTTTTTTAATGTCTAAATTATATTGTACTCCCAAAATACTCCTAAGCAGCATATTTATCTATATCATTAGCTAAATTTCTTTTAGTTTTTTCATAAAAAGTAGCATAATATTTTTCAGTTGTTTTGGAAGATGTATGTCTTAATCTATCTTTAACTTCATCAATTGAATGATTTGTACTTAATAAAAATGTACCATGTGAACTTCTTAAATCCTTAAATTTTGTATGTGGAATATTTGCTTTTTCTTGAAAATAATTTAATTGCTTTCTTAATGTTTCCGGGCTAAACACTTTATTTGTTTCTGGATTAATAAAAATATAATCATCATTTTTGAAATTAATTAATTTTTGCATATATTTTATATAGTCAAATAAAGATTTAAAAACATTTTTTCCAACATATAGAAGATCTAAAGAATTATATGTTTTTCCATTTTCCACAGAATAACCGTTTTTGCCATAATACAAAGTTTGTCTAATGTGAATTGCTATTTCCTCATCGTTTATTTTAGTATTATTTAAAATATCATAGTCTATATCTTTAATCTTTAATCCTATTAATTCACCGAATCTAAATCCGCAGAAAAACAACATTTTTGTAATTGCAATAATTCTTAGCTTTACTTCCTCTGGATATTTATTATCAATAATAATATATTCCCAAAGTTTTTTCATTTCTTCTAAAGTTCTGTATTCAATTTCTTTTTTAGACATTTTTAATTTTTCCACATTTTGATATGGATTATAAGTTATTATTTTTTTATATTTAATTAACCAGTTTAAATAAGCCGACAATTGCCTTTCTAACGTTCTATTTGTTTCATCGGTAAAATTCTTCGCCTTTATCCATTTTTGCCAATCAGCAATGTCCTGTTCACTTATTTTAACTATAATCATTTCATCAAAGAACGGACACATATTATGCATAAATCTATTTCTTTTTTTTCTAACTGTTTCTTCTTTCACTTTTTTAAAATCTATACACCAGTTAAAATATTCTTCTAATAGATCTTTGAATCTAATTTTATTAACTATTATGTTTTTAGACTTATTTTTTTCATCTTGACTATTTAAAAATAATTTTGCCTCTTTTTCTGTAGAAAAGCCGGTTTTTGTGGTCCTAATTCTTTTTCCAAACTGATTATACCCCAAACTCAAATCAACCGCGTATGTGCCATTTTTTCGGTGTTTATAGATGTTATTATATTTAGTTTTTTCATATATTTTTAAATTCATATAAAATTCACTCCTTTTATTGCAATATTTTGGTAATTTTGCTATAATTAGAGTACAGAAAAAACAATTGGTTAGATTTTAATTTTCTGTACTTTGCTACCGCGCCAACGGTAGTTTTTATTTTGTTTCAAGTTTTAATTTTTCTTCTTTTTGTAATTGTTTAATAGATTTATTTGGTGTTGGTAATTCTTCCGGATAAACTCCACTTAGTCTTTTCATTGTTTTTCGAACTTCTTTTCCAGCTTTGTTATGAGTTTTATTTGCTTCTTCTAAATTATTTATTTTCATTTTTTTTAACATTTCATCGGTTTGTGTGATCCTAAACCAGTTGGCAGCAAGTTCGGTATTTCCCATATAATCTAGAACATTATCACTTTTTTTTAATCCTTTTCTTTCCTTAATCTTAGTTACAGATTCTCCACCATATAATCCTTTATATCCTTCATTATGAAATTTTGCAAATTCTTTATTTGTTTTTGCACCTATTTCGTATACAGTTTCGTTTAAATATTTATTTCCTTCTGATATTTGGCTTCTTAATTTTAAACGTTTTTCATCTTCACTTAATTGTTGTATTTTTTCTTCTAATAATTCTTGTTTTCGAGTTTGAATAGCAAAATAAGTCTGTCCTAATGCAACTGCTGCCTTTGTAGGATCTGAATTTTGTACAATTAAATAGCAAGCAAATCTAGAAAGTCTATAATCAGTTGTTTTTCTATGAGCACCAGATCCTATAGGGACCATTACGCCCACTTGGACGAAATGGTTTTCTACATTATTACCACTTTTTATACATGAAGTAATCGCTTTGTCAATAACATTTAAAAATTTACGATATTCTCTATATTCTAAAACCTTTCCTAATTCCCTTCCTAACCAATATTCATTACCATATGAATCTGTTCTTTTTATTGAATCAAATGTTTTTTCACTATATAATTCAATATCATTCATATATTATTCCTCCTTCATAAATATATTTTTAACAATTTTGCTCTTCTTTTTTGTTCTTACAATATTGATAAATATAATTTGTTACATAGCAATCTTCAAGTGCACGATGTGATCCATAATTTAATTTAAATTTCTTTTTTAAGGTTTCTAATTTATGATTTTCACTTTCAGGAATATATTTTCTTGCTAAATATAAAGTATCAATATTTTTATTTTCAATCATATCTAATTTTAGTTTATTTATGTTTGATTCAATAAATCCTAAATCAAAACTTCCATTATGAGCTATTAAAGTTAAATCTTCTATAAAATTTATAAACTTTGGTAATATTGTTTCGATGGTTTCACAGTTTTTAAGCATTTCATCTGTGATTCCTGTTAATTTAATTATTTTACTTTCTAATTTTTCTTTAGGATTAATTAATAAATTAAATTTATCAACTAATTCATTATTTTTATATTTTAATGCTCCAATTTCTATTATTTTGTTTTGATTACAATCAAGACCAGTAGTTTCTAAATCAAATACCACATAATCATTGACTAATTTTCTTGATTTAGTAGATCTATAAAGACTTTTTTCTTTTTCACATTTTTGTTGAAATGAAATAGAGTAGTTAAAACTTATTTTTTCATAATGATTGTTGATAGCATCTATGTTATTATTATTTTTAGGCTCAATATTAATTTTAGTGTCTCTTTTTAATAAGTCAGTGATTATTTTTATTGTATCAACAATCCAACCTATACCAAATAATCCAAATGTAAAAAAGTATAATATTCCTTTAGCAATTTTTCCTTTTACAAACCAATGTAGTCCAAAATATCCTCCAAATATACAGCATAATAATTCAATTATTTTATCTTTTTTCACAAAATACACCTTCCATCATACATATATTTTAAAAATACCTGTACTAGCGTATTTTTAATCAATTTTTGTTCTTTTTTCTTTTGCAATTCCAATTATTTTAACTGGTAATTGTTCAATCTGTTCTTTAGTAAAAATTTGCACTTGATAATTACTATTGTATGGCTGTAATATTATATTATCATTCTGAAATAATACCTTTTTAAATGTAGCATCAAATCCATTTACCATAACGGCACAGTCTTTACCATTAACAATTTCATTTGTTTTTAGAAAAATAACTATATCATCGTTGTTGTATTTAGGATACATACTATCACCACTAATTTTTAGTCCGTAGTATTGTTTTCCACCTTTAGTCCAGTCTTTTGGTATTTCGATATAATCTATAATATCTTCTTGGGCTTCAATAGGTATTCCAGCTTTAATAACTCCTAAAACAGGTATTTTAATTATGTCTGAATCATTTTTCACCTGAATACAATTGTCAAAATTTAAATTTGAAATTAAATCATTTTTTTCTATTGTTTTATCAATTGATAAATCTAACGCTTTACACATTTTTATAACATTGCTAACATTTGAATTATCAATTCCTCTTTTTAAAATACTATCAATTGTAGTATATGGTATATCTATTTTTAAAGCAAATTGTCTAACAGATCCATACTTTTCTATTATGAGATCTTTAATTTTATCTTCTAACATAAATTCCCCTTTCCGTACATTATTATAATATACAATTTACGAAAAATCAAACATTTTTTCAAAAAATCAAAAAAAGTTGTTGACAATATACGAAAAATCATATATAATTTGTTTGAGGTTAGGAAAAACAAATTTTTTTTAACAATCATATACGAAATTTCGTATATAGAAAGAGAGGTGTTATATGAACAAATTAAAGATGTTATTAAAAGAGGCAAATTTAACACAGGCTGAAATAGGAAAACAATTAAATATTAAATCATTAAGTACTATTAATTTAAAATTAAATGGTAAAGCTGAATTTACAACTAAAGAAGCACAAATGTTAAAAAAAATAATTAATGAAAAATTAAATTCAAATTATTCTTTAGAGGAATTATTCAGTAAATAAAAAAAGAAAAGAGGTAATTATGGAAAGTAGATATTATACAGCTAAAGACATTGCAACTATGACAGGCTATTCAATTGGAAAAGCTTATCAAATTATTAAAGATTTAAATATTGAAATAAATATGAAATACAAAGATCTTCCAGAAAGTGAAAGACCACTTTTATTAGATGGAAGAATTTTAAAAAGTTATTTTGATAAGAAATGTGAGGTGAAAGAATGAAAAATAAAGATGGAAAAACATTACAAGAAGTATTAAAAGAAAATCAAGAAAAAATGTGGCAAAAACATTTAAAAGAAAAGAAAAAACAAGAAAGAAATTTTATTTTGAGATTAGCAATAGCAGGTGTTTTATTGGTTAGTGTATTTTATTTGGGTTATTTATTAGAAGTTGATGCTATGGAAAAATGCACACAAAATCACGATTATGATTATTGTTTAGTTAATTTATGAGGTGAAATATGAAAATAAAAGAATTTTTAAATATTGGTACAAAAAGAAAAGATTGTCACGGAAAACAATCTAATGCTAAATCAACTAAGATAAGTCGACAAACAAAGTATATCACAATTTTAAAATTAAATCAAATCCTAGATGAAATAGAGGATTTAAAAAAAGAAATAGCTAAAAGAATGGATGTGAATCTTAATGAATGAGAATCCAAATTATTATGCAATAATACCAGCTGAGGTAAGATATGACAAAGATTTATCTTCAACCGCAAAATTGTTATATGCAGAAATAACTTCATTATGTTCAAAAAGTGGTGAATGTTGGGCTAGTAATGAATATTTTTCAAACTTATATTCAACATCTGAAAGAACAATATCAAGATTGTTGAAATTATTAAAAGATAAAAATTATATTTCAATAGAATTGATCTACAAATCAAAATCAAAAGAAATAGAAAAAAGAGCGATTAAATTAGCTAATGTAGGTATAGACAAAAATGTCGAGGGGTATAGACAAAAATGTCAGGAGGGTATAGACAAAAATGTCTTTTACCCTATAGACAAAAATGTCCAGGAGAATAATATAAATAATATTAATAATACAAGTATTAATAATATACCCCCTATAATCCCCCATAGAAGATGCATAGTCGATAAAAAAGGGAATATTCAATTTGATTATTTTTGGAAATTATATCCTAGAAAAGAAAAAAAGTCAAATGCTAAAAGTTGGTTTGAAAAATCAAAAATATCTGATGAATTATTTGAACTAATAATTTCAAAGTTAGAATTGTTTAAAAAAACTGAATCATGGAATAAAGATGATGGAAAATATATTCCATATGCAATAACATGGTTAAATCAAAAAAGATGGGAAGATGAAATTAAATTAGAAGAATCTAAAGAAGAAGAAAATGAAAGAATTAGGAAAGAATTAGAAAATGAATTTAGAGCAAATTGATGATTTATTAGCAAGAATAAAAATTCATCGCCCATATTTTATGAAAGATATGAAAAAAGAAGAACAGATTCTTTTAAAGAAAGAATGGTATAAGGTTTTAATTAATTATGATAATTCTGAAGTTAATTTTGAATTAAATGAATATTTAAAAGATCCATCTAATGATAGTAAGATTCCAGCTGTTTATAACCTGGTAAGTAATTTAAAAAAAATAGCAAATAAAAATGTTGATTATGAACCTAGAGTTTATTGCAAAATCTGCAATGCAAATATTGGCTTAAAAAATTATCAAAAACATCATGATAGATGTTCATCCATTGAATATTTATCTAAAATGGCATTGAAATATTTAAATATGAAACTAAGAAAAGAAGAATTAAGAAATCTAAGTGATGAAGAATTTGAAAAACTTTATTGGGAATGTTGCAATAGTTTATTAAAAAGAATCGAAAATCCAATTGAATTACATTTCTTAAAAAATTCAATTGCAGCACATGAAGGCAAAGAACTTAACTTAGATTTGAGTATGATAATAAATGCATACTCAACTGAAAAAAAGATATGAAGGGAGAAATTATGTTTAATAAAAAATATAAATTACAAATAGAAGAATTAAGAAAAGAAAATTTGTCATTAGCAAATAAGATTAATTATCAAAATCAAAAAAATCTAAAAGAGAAAGAAGAAAATAAAAAAGTAATTTTCAATTTAACACAAGAAAAACAAGAATTAGAAAATTTAAATAAAGAATTAAGACAAGAAATTAATATTTTAGATAATAAGGTTTTAGATCGAGAAATGAGAAGAAGAAAAGCAGCTGCAAAAGTTGGTGGCTTAACTTCAACAATTTCAAAAATGAAAAAAGAAAAAGAAGTAATTATATCCAGGTATGAAAAGAAATTGAACAGATTAGAATTAAAATTTCAAGAACAATCAAAGAAAGAAAAAGAAGAATTTTCTAAAATAATAGAGAGTCAAAACAAAGAAATTAATCATTTAAAATTTTTGGTCAAACCACCAACGATTGAAGAATTAAAAGCGGGTAGGAGGAATAGAAAATGATTATTTCAAAAAGATATTACGAAGAACTTAGAAATTCACAAAGAGAAAATATTAGATTGCATTTAGATTTATTGAGTTTAAATAGAAAGATTGAAGATTTGAAAAAAGATAACGAAACTCAAATTGTAATAATTAAAGAGAGAAATAGACAAATGTCTAAATATATCTATAGAGATCAAAAAATAGATGAATTTTTAAAAGGTATGCTAAATGCATCAAATATAGAATTATCACAAATAAAGATAATTAACTATATCCAGGAATATGTAGAACTACTGGATAAAAAATTAAAGATTAAATAGCAAGTTATGATCTAATTAGAAAGAGGTGTAAATATGTCCAGAAGAATAAAAAGTACAGGTGGACAAGAACAAACTTTACCAATTAAAGAAAAAAAAATGCTAGATAGAGTAATGTTATATTTAATAAACCAGAAAGAACACTCAAAATCAAAAATAAAAGAGTATCAGGCATATAGAAATTACATTCTCTTTTTAATTGGCTTTAACACTGCATTTAGAGCAGAAGATTTGCTACAATTGCGCGTTAAAGATGTAATTAAAGGTTATGTATCAATTAAAGAAAATAAGACGGGAAAAATGCAAAATTTCCGTATGAATAAACAACTTCATGAAGAAATAACAAAATACATCGAAACATATGAATTAAAAAATAACGATTATTTATTTATGGGACAAAAGAAAAAAGATACATTTCAAGGAAAAACTAAAAATATTTTATATCCAATCACTAGACAAAACACAAGATTAATTTTTAGAAAAGTAGCAGAAGCTGTTGGTATTGACTTTAAATTTGGTTTACATAGTTTAAGAAAAACATTCGGATACATGTATATCTTAAATGGCGGGAATATTATTACGCTTATGAAAATGTATAATCACGATGAACCTAGCACTACTTTATTGTATGTAATGTGGAATCGTGAAGATGCTGAACGTGAACGCGAAGCAGTCTTTATTGGTGGTAAAAAATAGGCGTTTAACGATATTTAAATTAATAGGTAAGTTTTTTAAAAAAAGTAAATTAAAAAACATATAAAAAAATATTGAAAAATAAAGAAAAATTAAAATTTATAAATACTGTGGAAAAACTTGTCAGTTTTAGGGGTTATGTAAAGTTTTTATAACTGATAGAAAGAGATTGGAAAGTGGTGAAAATAATTGAAAGAATGTTATATATGTACTAAATTAAAAGAAAAAGGAAGATATAGATATTCCAATAACTATACAACTCTTTGCATTACAAAAGGTGATAATGGAAGATACCGTATTTTTGCTTGGGGAGAATATGAAGCTTCAATATCTTGTAATTATTGTCCTAATTGTGGCAAAGAGTTAGAAAAAAATATTTATTCAATAAGGAGTGATAATAAATGAATAACAATTTAGCAAGCTTAAATAATTATTTATTTGAAGAATTAGAAAGATTAAACGACGACGAAGAACTTAAAGACGATAGTAATTTAGAAAAAGAAATTAAGAGAAGTAAAGCAATAACAAATGTTGCTCAAACGATCATAAATAATGCTAACACAGTTTTAGAAGCACAAAAGTTTATGAATGATACTATTGGAAAATCAGAAATTCCAAAAATGTTGTTAGGTAATACAGATGAATAAGTTTACAACTGAAATGAAAGATTATGTTAAAAATAATCATAAAGGAAAATCTACAATAGAATTATCCAAAGAAATTAATGATTTATTTGGATTAACAACAAAGCCTGATGATATTCAAAACTTGAAAACAAGAATAAAAAGAAAAGAAGGATTTAAATTTGCTCCAGCTAGAAATGATGGACGCATAAAAAAAGGAAATATACCTGCTAATAAAGGAAAAAAGTGGAATGAATATATGTCAAAAGAATCACAAATTAAAGCCATGAAGACTTTATTTAAAAAAGGTAATATATCGCCTAATAGTGTGCCTGTAGGAACTGAGAGAAAAACAAAAGGTGGATACATTAAAATTAAAGTCAAAGATGGAGAATTAAATAAAAATTGGAAATTTAAACATAGGTATATTTATGAGCAACATTATGGATCCATTCCAGAAAATTGTAAAATTATATTTTTAGATGGTAATAAATATAATTTTGATATTAATAATTTGAAAATGGTAAGCAAAGCCGAAGAATTAATAATGAATAAGAAAAAATTACGATTTAATGATAAAAAATTAACTGAATCTGGATATTTAATTTCAAAAATAATTTTAAAAAGAAGTGCATTGAAAAATGAAAGATTATGAACAATTATATTATGATTCACTTTATGAAATAAAATTGTTAAAACAAGAAAATAAAAATTTAAAAGAAGAATTAGTTTTAATAAAAACTTTAATTAAATCAAAAAGTAAAAAAGAAATTATTAATTCAATATGTAATTATTTTAGATTAAAAAGAGGTGATTAATAATTGATAAATAAAGATATTCATGATGCATTAAGTTTTTTATTAAATTGTTCATTAAAAGATAAATCTATGACAACTCAAAAAGAAAATTTCGATATCATTTTTACTTATATCAAAAAGTTAGAACAAAATAATCAACAATTAAATGCAGTAAATAGATTTTATAAAAGTACAATATCAAGATTAGTAAATAATGAGGAATTAAGCACAGGACAATCAAATTTAGTTGCTGGATTGTTGAAAAGGTGAGTTATGAAAGATAGAGAAAAAGAAATTAAGTATTTAATGTATCTTAAATCGCAGTTAATTAAAGAAAATAAAAAAGAATTAAAGCAATTGCGAGAAGAATTAATTCAATTAAATAAAAGTAAAACACTATCTAAACGAGGTGGTAAAAAATGCTAACACTTCCAATAAAGAAGAAATGGTTTGATATGATCAAATCTGGAGAAAAAAAAGAAGAATATAGAGAAATAAAGCCATATTGGACTAAAAGGTTTGAAAATAATTTGAATAGAGTAATATTAAACATGAATTATAGATATCCAATTATTGAAAGCGCAAATGGAAATGTTATATTTAAAAACGGTTATCAAAAAAATGCTCCAAAAATTAAATGTCAAATAAGCATAAAAATAAACATAGGCAAGCAGGAGTGGGGAGCAGAACCTAATAAAAAATATTATGTTTTAAAAATATTAAGTGTAGAGGAAGTGAAATAATTGACAATAAAAGAAAGTGTAGAACAATTAGAAAGTTTAATTGAAGCTTGGCAACTTGATGAAGCAGATTTAAATCAAACTGATATAGATGCTATTAAACACACGTTAAAAGAAAATAAAACATTAAAACAACAATTAGATTATTTACGAAGTGGTGAATACTACAATCAATTAAGATTTGAAAATGAAATGTTGCAAAATGTTGTTGATACAAATGGTATTCCAAGTGAAGTGTATGATTATATAGAATGCACACACAGAAATACGGAACTATTAGAAGAAAATGAACAACTAAAAAAAGAATTAGAACAAAGTAATGCAGTTGCGGACACCAACAAAGAATTAGCGGAAAGTTTTCATAAAGAAAAACAACAATTAAAGGAACAACTGAAGAAACTAAAGAAAATAACAAAACAATTTTTAATTTATTTAGATAAAAACAAATCAGTTTTAAACAATCCAAATATTTTAGACTTTTATATTAATATTAAGGAAATATTAAAAATGGACAAAGGAGAATAATTATGAATAAAGATATAGAAAGATTATTTAAAATACAAAACAAATTAGATAGAAAGAAATTTCATTTGTGCGTGCAAACAAATTTAGACAATGAATATAGATGGGTATTGTTTTTATATAATCCTAAAATAGAGGATTATTTATCACATTACAATAGACCAATATTAGATAGTTCAAGAACAACTCTTGATGAATTAGAAGATTATCTAAAGAAATATGAAGGATTTGAAAGGTGGTAAATATGGATAAAGAAGAAAGAATCCAACAATTGTCAGATACAATTAAAATATTATTACGACAAATAGATATTTTTACTATTGAAATCCAAAAAGAAGATTTTGAATTATTAGAACAGACAAAAAAAGTTTTAGAAGATAGAATATCAACAAATATGAGTGCATTACCAATAATAATGGCTTGTGGCGGTAATTATGACAGTTTAGAAGATGAAATGAAATTGAAAACTTTAGAATTGTTAATTATATTAATTAAAACAAGAATTAATTATAGAGAAGAATTAAGAAAAAAGCAAAAACAAAATTTAAATAAACAAGAAATTTTAAAAATATTTGGTATATAAAAAAGGAGGCAGTATGTTAGAAACAAATAAGTTAGCTAATGAATTTATAGCAAAATATAACAAGTTATTTGAAGAAAGATTAGAAATAATAGGATTTATAAAAGAAAAAATTATAGAATTAAAAGATTTTAAAGATAACATTAAACTCATAAATAAAAATCATTTAATTGAAGAATTGAATGAAAAGATAAATATATATCAAGAAATATTAGATAGAGTTAAAAAAGAAGAAATATATAATTAATAAATATAATTTGTATTTAAAATCATAAAACTAAAGAAAGGGGTTAAATATGTTATACCTAGAATATCACGAATTAGCTAAAAAATATAAAAATGCAGAAAAACGATATTATGAATCATTGGATCAAAAAAGTAATTTATTATCTTTAGTAGAGCCAGGTGCAATTAAGGTGAAAGAAGTAATTAGTCATTCCAGTAGAGTAAATTTAGATGATAAATATATTACTTACATTGTAAAAAATGAAGATCTTGACAAAATTATTAATGAAACTAGAAATAACAAAGATGTATTAAAATATGAATTAACGAAAAAGGAAATATTATTAAAAAATAGTCAAAATATATACGATAGGATTTATTATTTTAAATACATAAAAAACAAAAAAGTAAATGAATTTTATAAACTAATAAATTATAGTAAAAGACAAATATATAGATTTATAGATGAAATTAAAGAAAATATATATAAAAATTAAAGATGGCACAAAATGGCACAAAATTTGTTATAGAATGATATTGTGAAATAATTAGAAAAAAATTATTTCATAATGTAAAGCCCTTTTTCATAAACTCGGAAAAGATTACCTCTTTTCTTTTTTTTATATACTAATTGAAATAAGGAAATTGTAGATAGTGTACTGATGATAAATAAAAATTTTGGCAGGGATTCAAAAGAAATTATTTATAACTGAAAAATAATTCTGCCTTAGGTTATAGATGAAGTCTTGGGTTGTATCATCAGTACAGTGTCTATAATAATAGATAAAAAAGAGGTGTAAAATGAATATAATAATAAGTTTATTTATAACAATAATAACTGGGATATTTGCTTTTATTACGTTTATATTAGCACAATGTAAAGATGAAATATTAGAAACTATTGTGTTTAAAGATGATTTAGAAGCTGAACAAAGAAAATAAATATTATGGTGATTATTTATGGCCAAAGCATTTTCAAGAAAGTTTTACAATAGTAGTTCATGGGTAAAAACATCAAGAGCATATAAAAATTCTAAATTTGGAATATGTGAAAAATGTGGAGCTATTGGAGAAGAAGTACATCATATAATACCTTTAAATCCAGACAACATTAATGATCCTAACATAACTTTAAATTGGGATAATTTGATGTTGCTATGTAGGAGTTGCCACGAACTAATAGAAGAAAAAACAACAGCAACTATAAAAGGTATTCGCTTCACAGAAGATGGACAGATAGAGGAGGTACATAATGACATTGAAAATACATACTAATAAAGAGGTTATAGAGGTAACTACTAAAGCAAATATAACTATTAAAGACATATTGACTCAGTTAGAAGAAGGTAACCTTGTCTTAATTGAAACGATATATAATAGTACATTTATTATTAATTGCATAAATATTAATGCTATAGAAATTTTAAGTATAAATTAATATCCCCCCTATTTTTATACAAAATAAGCAGCTAATAAACCACGCTCGAAACCTTCAAAGACCTCGAACTGTAATTTTCGTGTGAGGGGGGGTAGAAAGACAGGTGCGAAATGAATGATAAAAAAGAAGAAGAAATAACAAAAAAATTCGAAAGAGAAAAAAGAATAAAAAAAGAAATGCAAAAAATCAAAAAAATGTATAAAAATCTTTCAAAAGAAAAAATGACTAAAATTCAAGAGCTTATTTATAGAGCTTCTTTTTTATTAATTATGGCTCAGGATATGGAATCTGATTTGATTGAATGTAATAGTTTTACAACAACAACCATTAATGCTTCTCAAACTTTTGTTAAAACTAATCCTTTGCTGAAAGATTATAGAGATACAATAAAATCATATCAAGCAGTAATAAAACAATTAGATGATTTAACAAAAGATGAGTTGATTAATGAACCGGTCAAAGATGAATTAGAAGATTTTATTGATAACTAATGAATTTTATAATAGCTTATTATAACTTAATAAAGTCTAAAAAAATAACTGTATCAAAGAAAGTAAAATTACAATTTGAAAAATTAGTATATGATATAGAAAATCCTAACGAATATTTTTTTGATATAAAAAAAGCTAATAGACCTATTGAGTTTATAGAAAAATTTTGTAAGCATTCCAAAGGTCAATGGGCCGGTAAAAAAGTTATATTGGAACTATGGCAAAAAGCTATAATTCAAAGTATTTTTGGATTTGTTGATTCAAAAGGTTTAAGAAAATATAGAGAAATATTAATTATAGTAGCTCGTAAAAATGGCAAATCAACATTATTAAGTGCGCTAGCATTATATATGTTATTTGGTGATAAAGAAGGCGGGGCACAAGTTTGTTGCGTTGCTTCAAAAAAAGATCAAGCAAAAATAGTTTTTAATGAAGCAAAAAATATGGTCGCACAAAGTCCCTTATTAAGTAAGCATATAAAAAAGCGAAAAAGTGATTTATATTTTCCTAAAACGTTTAGTTTTTTTGAACCATTAGCAAGTGATAGTAATACATTAGATGGTCTCAATGTTCATTGTGGAATAATTGATGAATTACATTCAATTAAAGATAGAAACATATATGATGTTACAAAACAAAGCATGTCTTCTAGGCAACAACCTTTATTATTGATGATTACAACAGCAGGATTTGTAAGAGAAAATATTTATGATGATATATATGAATATGGGAGTAATGTTTTAAATGGAACAATTTCTGATAATAGATTTTTGAGTTTTATTTATGAACTTGATGATCGTAAAGAATGGGTTGATCCTAAATGCTGGGAAAAAGCTAATCCATCTCTAGGAACAATTAAAGATTTAAAAACATTAGAAGAGTTGGTTTCAAGAGGCAAATCTGATTCTAAATTTTTACCTACACTATTAACAAAAGATTTTAATGTTAGAGAAACAGGCACAGGAAGTTGGCTAACATTTGAAAGTATAAATAATACTCAAACATATGATATATCTACTCATAAGAATATATATGCAATTGGTGGAGTTGATTTATCTAGTGTTTGGGATTTGACTTGTGCTACGGTAATTTATAGGTATAAAGGTCAATGGTACTGTAATCAAATGTATTTTATACCAGAAGAAGTTGCAGCACAAAAAGAAAAAGAAGATAAAGTGCCATATAAAGTTTGGAAAAATTTAGGATATGTAAGATTTTGTTCGGGAAATAAAGTAATAGAATCAGATGTTACTGATTGGTTTAAAGAATTAAGAGATAAATATAGTATATATACATTATGGGTAGGTTATGATCCATGGGGAGCAAATTTATGGGTTGAAGAAATGAAAAGTAATTCATTCCAAATGGAAGAAGTAAGACAAGGAGCAAAAACTATGAGTAATCCTATGAAGAAATTAGCTTGTGAATTAGATTCGAAAAAAATTAATTACAATAACAATCCAATTCTAAAATGGTGTTTAACAAATACTCAAGTTGAAATAGATAAGAACGATAATATAAGACCAATTAAAGGAAAAAACAAAAAACAAAGAATTGATGGTGCTGTAGCTTTAATAGATGCATTTTGCGTTTTACAGAATCATTATGAAGATTATTTAACGATGACTAATTTAGAAAGTGAGATGTGATTTATGGGATTTTTAAATTATTTTAAAGAAAAAAGAAAAGTAAGATATTTAACAAATTCTTTCAAGGTAATAAATAATTATACTCCAGCTTTTTCTACATTTAATGGTGGAATATATGAAATGGAATTAACGAGAAGTGCAATCAATTCAATTGCAATCCATTGCTCAAAATTGAATCCAGTTATAAATGGAAATTATAAACATAAAAAATTATCAAAACTTTTAGGAACCAAGCCTAATTATTTAATGACCACCCAACAATTTTTACAAAAATTATTTACAATTTTATTATGTGAAAATAATGCTTTTATTGTTCCGATATATAGTGATTATACAGCAAGTGAAATTATAGGACTTTATCCTATAAGGAGCAGTGGAGCAAGAATAGTAAACGATGAAGGAGTAGATTATTTAATTTATAAGATAAATCAAGAAGAATATGCTATTGAATATGAAAAAGTTGGACACTTAAGAAATCATTTTTATACAAAAGAATATATTGGTGAAAGTAATCTTCCTTTAATGCCTACAATGGATTTATTAAATACACAAAATGAAGGGATAAAAGAAGGCATTAAAAATAGTGCTTCAATAAGATTTTTAGCAAGATTAACAAATACGATTTTACCTGATCATCTAAAAAAAGAACGAAAAGCTTTAACGGAGGCAAATTTAGGATCTGATAATAATGGTGGAATTATGATATTTGATAATAAATATGCTGAAGTAAAAGAAATAGATAGTAAACCATTTATAGTAGATGCAGAACAAATGAACATTATCAAAAATAATGTTTTTAATTATTTCCATATTAGCGAAAAAATAATTCAAAACAACGCAAATGAAGATGAGTGGAATGCTTTTTATGAAGGAACAATAGAACCTTTTGCAATTCAATTAGGACAAGTATTAACAAATATGTTAATGGAAAATAAAGATATAGAAAAAGGATTTGGAGTTATATTTGAATCATCAAAATTAGAATTTGCTAGCAATAAAACTAAATTAGAATTTGTAACGCAAATGTTTGATAGAGGACAAATAACTGTCAATCAATCTTTATCAATATTTCATTTACCACCGGTTGAAGATGGTGATAAGAGATATATTCGTAAGGAATATACGGAAGTTAATAATTTAGATAAGGAGGTGTTAAACAATGAACAACAAGGAACAAATAGTGGAAACAGCAGCAATGGATAATGTTAAAGAAAAAGCTGTAATTGATATTGAAAAATCAAATGAAATTAAAATAGAATTAAAAGAATTTCATTCAAAAATGTATTTAGAAAAATTAAAAGAAACTAAATATAAAAATAAAAAAGTTATTTTTATTCTACCTAATGGAAAGGAGTATAAGTAATGAACGATAAAAAAGAAGTAAGATTTTTTTCTCAAGATATTATTGTTAGAAATCAGGAAGAAAATCCTAACGAAATGATTGTTGAAGGATATGCAGTTGTTTTTGATTCTCCAGCAACACATGGTTTTACTGAAATAATAAAAAAAGGTGCTTTCGATAAATGTAATATGAAAGATGTTCCTTTAAAGTACAATCATGATGATAGTCATTTAATTTTAGCACGTACAAGAAATGGATCGTTAAAATTAGAGGTTGATGATAAAGGATTAAAAATAAGAGCAAAATTGATAGATACTACATCTAATGTAGATATTTATAAATCGTTGAAAGCTGGCTTATTAGACAAAATGAGTTTTGCTTTCACAGTATCTGAAGAACAATGGGATGTTAAGACAGATACAAGAACAATTACAGGTATCGACTGTTTGTATGATGTAAGTGTGGTGGATACTCCATTTTATGATACGACAGAGATATACGCTCGTGCTTTAAATTCACTGGACAGTGAAAAGAAAAAGCAGTTGGATAACTCAAGAGCAAAAAGAAATCTTTTAATTAGAAAGATAGCTTTAAAATTAAAAGTCGAAGAAATGATAGAAGGAGGAATTTAATATGACTTTAGAAGAAATTAAAGCAAAGCTTCAAGAAATTATTGAAAAACTTTCAAGCGCTGAAGATATGACTGAGGAAGAGATTCAAGAACTTGAAGATAAAGCTAATGAATTAGAAGAAGAACAAAAATCATTAATTGCAAGAGCAGAAAAAAGACAGGCAACTCTTGATAAAGTTAAAAGAGGATTTGTAGGAACTACTATAGAAAAAGTAGAAGATGAAAGGAAGGAAAAGAAAAAAATGAATGAAGAAAGAGAAATTTTAAATAATGCTGAATATAGAAGTGCATTTTTAAAAAGATTACAAGGCAAAAAATTAACTGAATCAGAAGAAAGAGCAATGACCTCAGCATCTGAATCAGTTGGAGCAGTTATTCCAACAGTTACTCAAGATTTGGTTATGGAAAAATTAGAAGAATGTGCTCCATTATTAAATGAAATTGAATTAATGAGAGTAAATGGTAATGTTACATTTGCAGTTGAAGCAGATAAAACAGATGCTAATATTCATGAAGAAGGGGCAACTATAACTGAAGATGGAGATGTTTTAATTCCAGTAAGTTTAACAACTTATGAAATCACTAAATACATTACCATTTCAAAAACAGTTGCTAAAATGTCTATAGATGCATTTGAAAAATGGTTAGTAAATATGTTAGCAAGAAGAATTGCTAGAAAAATCACTAAATTAATTATCAATGGTACAGGTTCTGATCAACCTACTGGTATTGATAAAGCTAATACATGGAATGATGAAAATTCAATTACAGTTGCTAAAGCAAGTACATTAATAGAAAAAAATGTAACTGATTTAGTAGCATTATTACCAGGTGCATATGATAAAAATGCAAAATGGTTAATGAGTAAGAAAACATTATTAAGCGATTTTAGACCATTACAAGATAAATCAAAAAATAATATTTTCGTAAAAGAAAATGGTAAATATTATGTAGAAGGTTATGAAGTAATGTTAGATGATGATGTAAAATTACATGAAGCATTTTTAGGAGATTTCAAAATGTATGCAGGTAATTTGGGTGAAGATGTAACAGTTGACACTGATAAAAAATTAAGTTCTAATAGTTTTGAATATTTAGGATGTGCTAATTTTGATGGAAAACCAGCTATTGGCGAAGCATTTGTAAAATTAATTAAAGCTTCTGAATAAGAAAGAGAGTGATAGGCAATGCTAGAATCAATTAAAATAAGTTTAAGAATAAATAATAATGCTTACGATGATGAAATCAATGATTTAATTGAAGCTTGTAAATTAGACTTAAAAATATCGGGCGTTGCCTCCACTTTAATAGTGGATGATGATCCGTTAATAAAGCAAGCAATTAAAACATATGTTAAAGGTCACTTTGGGTACGATAATGCCGATTCAGAAAAATTTAAAGAAAGTTATTCTCTTCTTAAACAACATTTAGCAATTTCATATGCAGAAGATAATGAAGAATTAAGAAAAATCATAAACATTAAAAATGAAGATAAAAGGAGGGAATAAAAATGTTTTTCAAAGATATAGGATATCTTTGTAAGGAAAAAAGAACTTTAGATAAACATAATAGACCTAAAATTTCTTATGAAGATAGTATGATATATTGTAATGTTAAATCAATTGGATTAACAGAATTTTATCAAGCACAAAGTGTTGGTTTGAAGCCAGAATTAAAAATAGAAGCACGTTTAATAGATTTAGATGGTGCTACTCATTTTAAATATAATAATAAATTATATAAGATCCTACGAACAAATAAAAAGGAAGATTCTATAGAATTAATTTTAACTTCTATAATCATTAACAATGAATGAAAAAATATTATTTGTTGATACTTCAAAAGAATGTATTGATTTATTGAGAAAATATGCAAAAGAAGGATTAAAATCTAGTGGAAAAATAATAACTAAAATATTAAAAAATGACATAAAATCAAATCATTATAGAACAGGTGGGCTTTATAAATCAATTGTTGCTTGGGCTAAAATAAATTATAAGACAGGACAACCATATATGGAAGTTGGTTATAGGTCAAAAGCACAAATGAAAAAAAGAGGAATAAAGTATTATGTTAATCCATGGTGGTTTGAACAAGGAATAAATCCTCATACAATTGCAACAAAAGAATATGTAAATACTGGGAAATCTAGTTACGAATTACAAGATAATAGAGGAGCTAAATTTGGTGTAATTGTAAAAAATCCAGGAAGAAGAGGAAAAAATTTATTAAGAAATACTGTCTATAATAATATTAAAGAAATTAGAGAAGCACAGATCCAAGCATTAAAGAAAATAGATGATTTAAAGGTGGAAAAGGGCTTGAATGTTGATTTAGGAGGAGATGAAGAAATTGACTGATAGATTTATTGAATTAATAATTAAAGAAATAAATAAATTATATACTTGTTATTATGAAGAAGCTCCTAATGATACATCGTTCCCTTATTTGGTAATGACCTCTTTAAATTTAACTCCGCTCGATTCAGGATTTCTTGGTATATTTGATTTAGAAATATACATTAATGAATTATCTATACAATCAGTAGAAACAATAATTGATAATTTAAGAGATAAATTAGATGGTTATTGTTATCGAGAATCTAATCTAGGATTTCATATTGGTTTTGATAATCAGTCAATAGTTAAATCCAATGAACAAGATTTAGCCATTCGTAGGATAACTTTTCAAGCAAGAATTTTTAAATAGGAGGTGTTATATATGTTAGTAAAATTGACAGAAGGTCAAACTCAAAAAATTCAAATAGATGAAGGAATAGTAGTTTTAAACTTGGGTGAAGAAAGTGAAAAAATTTTAGGTCCAACACGAGGTGGAGCTGAATTTACTGCAACACCGAGTATTAGAGATATCGAATATGATGGTCGTCGTGGTAAAACCATGGGACTTCAACTTAAAGATGGCGAAGATGTAACTTTAAAGGTTATAACATTAGATTGTTCGCAAGATACATTGGCTTTAGCCATTCCTAATGCAGTTCCAGAAACACCTACAAAAAAAATAGAACAAGGTGATTTTGGGCTAATTCAAGAATCATCTTATATTCCTAAAATTAGCATCATAACGATGACTTTGGATGGAAAATTTAAAATCTTAAATTTAAAAAATGCTATGCATGAAGGTGCATTTACATTTAAGGCTGTTCCTAAAGCTGAAAATGAGCATAATTTAGAATTAATAGGACATTATAATTATACTAATCCTGATGAGAAAATTTGGGATGTAGAAGATGCTGATACTAATCCTATAGCAGCTTAATTAAGAGAGATATTACTCTCTTTTTTAGTACTTAAATTTATGTTAGGTATTAAAAAAGAGAGTAATAGTAATAAGGAGAAAGGAATTTATGAATATAAAAAATATAAAAAGTTTAAATACTGAAATGATAATGCATTTGAGTGCATGTATAGACAAAATGGAAATTGGACAAGAATTAAAAAAAATGGAAGTAAATACTGGTGATTCTAAAAAAGATAATGAAGAATTAAGTAAACAATTACTTATTTTAATAATCAGTAAAATATATAAGGCTAAAGATGAAATTTATGAAATGATAGCTGATTATAAAGGTATAACAGTTGAAGAAGCTAAAAAAGTTGAAATTATACCGATTATTCAAGAAATTTTAGGAATTGAAGGTATTCAAGATTTTTTATCTTAACCGTAGGACTTGGTACAGCAGAAGTACTACGATTACTTTATAAATATTATGGTGGAATTATTTTTTTTGATAAAAAGCCAACATATCTTTTATCAAAATGCTTAGAAAATGCTGTGAAAAAGGAACAAGAAATACCTAATATTATATTACAATGTATCAATACGATTAAGGGTAATTCTTATTCTTTAAATGATATAGAACATAAGAAAAAAATACGAAGTTCTGAAGATATATTAAAAGATTATGGACTCAATTAGGAGGTGAAATATGGCTAGTATTTTTAGTTTATATGGCGAAATATTTATTGATAATGAAAAAGCAACTAAAGGTATAGATGATACTAAATCAAAAGCACAAAAGGCAAAAGAATCTTTTCAGTCTTTATCTAAAAGTTGTATGGATTTATCAAAAAAAATGACTTTAGCATTTACTGGTGGTGTTGCTGCTATAACAGGTATAGTAGAAAGTACAAAAGATTATAGAAATACTATGAATGGTTTAGAAACAGCTTTTAAAACAGCTGGATTTGAAGCAGCAAATGCAAATGATACATATAAAAGTTTATATTCTGTATTAGGTGATACTGATAAAGCTAAAGAAGCAGCACAATTTATTGGTTTAATGGCTAATAATGAGAAAGATTTGGCTTCTTGGACAGATATTTGCACTGGAGTTTATGCAACATTTGGAGACGCATTACCGATCGAAGGATTAACTGAAGCAGCAAATGAAACTGCAAAAGTTGGGCAAGTGACAGGTGTATTGGCTGATGCTTTAAATTGGGCAGGAATTAGCGAAGATGAATTTAATGAAAAATTATCTAATTGTTCAAATGAACAAGAAAGAGAAAAATTAATAAGAGAAACATTAAATTCTACATACAAAGAAGCATCAGATCTTTATAAAGAAACAAATGAAAGTATTATAAAAAACAATGAGTCACAAGCAAGTTTAACTGAAAATCTAAGTAATATTGCTGAAATATTTGAACCTTTAGTAACGAAAGGTAAAGATTTTTTAAATAGTGTATTAATTGGTATGCAACCATATTTAACTTTTTTTGTTGATAATTTAAATATTTTAGGACCATTATTGATATCTTTATGGATAACAATTACGGGATTCGGAATAATAGGGAAAATAGAAACTTTTAAAACAACATTAAGCTCTGCTTTTACATTAATATCAACAAATCCAATAGTTTTAGTAATTGGACTAATAGTTGCTGCATTGTTATTATTAATAACAAATTGGGAAACAGTCAAAGAAAGTTTTATAAAAGGAATTGAATATGTTGGTGAAAAAATTGAAGCATTTAAAACAAAATTTATTGAAATAATAAATATAATTAAAGAATTTTTTATAAATTCGTTATCTAATTTAAAAAATAATTTTAAAGGAACTATAGACTCTATAACAGGACTTTGCAACAATGTAATTAATATATTCAAAAATATAATTAATTTTATAAAAAATGTTTTTACAGGTAATTGGAAAGGTGCCTGGGAAAATATAAAGAACATCTTTAAAAATATTGTAGAAGGATTTGGTAATATATTTAAAGTTCCAATTAATTTTATTATTGATTCGATAAATGGTTTTATAAATGATTTAAATAAGATCCAAGTTCCAGATTGGGTACCTTTAGTTGGAGGTAAGGGAATAAATATTCCATTGATAAAAAAATTAAAAGTTGGTATTGATTATGTTCCTTATGATGAAATGCCAGCATTACTTCATAAAGGTGAACAAGTTCTAACAGCTGAAGAAGCACAAGAATATAGGACAAATAATAACAAAAAAGAAGAAAATAATTATATTTATAATAACAATATAGTTATAGAAAAACTAGAAGTAAGGGAAGAATCCGATATTAAACGAATTGCAGAGGAATTATATTATTTACAACGAAAAAGAGAGGTGTAAAAATGTATGGAATCATTTGTATTTAATAATATTACAAGCGAATCTTTAGATATTATAGTAAAAAAAATGCCTCTTGTTCCTAGAGCAGAAAGAAATATAGAAAGTATAAGTATTGTTGGAAGAAATGGTAATTTTCATGTAGATAATAAAAATTATATGTCAAAAAGTTACACTATAGATTGTATTGCTAAAAATAAGGAAAAAATAGATGATATTTGTAAAACATTTGTAGGAACACATAAATTAAAATTATCTAAATATCCTAATAGATTTTGGAATGCTACGATAAAAAATCAAATAGACTTTGATGTTTATTTAAATTATTTAAATGAATTTCCTTTACAATTTGAATTAGATCCAATTGGATATTCTGATGAAGAAGTAATAGAGGACATAAATACTTCTTCATCTATTAATGTCGGTGGTAATGTCGAAGTATATCCTATTATAACTATAATTGGAACAGGAAATCTAACTATAAATGGTTATCCATTGCAAGTTCTTGAAAGCAATATAACAATAGATTGCGATTTAATGCAGTGTTTTAATGAAGAAATTGCAAAAAATGACAAAGTTATATTAGATGAATTTCCAATTTTGAATGTAGGGATAAACGATATAACTTTAGGAGAAGGAATTTCTAATGTAACAATAAAGTATAGACAGGGGTGGTTATAATGCTAGTTTTATATAGTGATAAGACCACCTCTTTTTCTACATTAGGAATAGGAGTACTTAGAGATTTTAAATCAGATCCATTGATTACGGAAGAATTAAATGGATCATATACTTTAGAATTTAGTTATTCAAAGACTGGATATTTAGTAGATAGAATAGTTGAGGGAGCAATAGTTAAAGCTAACAATCAGCCATTTAGAATTTGGACAATCAAAAAAGATATGGATGCTATAGAAGTATTGGCAAAACATATCTTTTTTGATTTATCAACAAATTTTTTGGAAGATGTTGCTCCAACAAAGTTAAAAGCTCAAGAAGCTCTTGATTGGATAATAAAAAGAGCTCAAACAGAATCTCTTTTCAAAGTTAGTGGTGATTGTAGTATAGTCGCATCTGCAAGATATGTTAGAAAAAATGTAACAGATGCTATTTACAATGAAGAAAATTCTATTTTAAATCGTTTTGGTGGAGAACTAGAATTTGATGGATATAATGTTATTGTTCATGCAAAAAGAGGTAAAAACGCTAATTTTTCTATTAGATATAAAAAAAATTTAACTGGTATCGAATTTAATTTAGATTTTTCTACTGTTGCAACAAGAATAATGCCTCAAGGCGCAAATGAATTATTATTAGAAGAAAAATATATTGATAGTCCCCTAATAAATAATTATTTTAATCCAATATATAAAAAAATAGAGTTTAGTAATATATCAGTTGATGAGAATACCACATTAGAAGAAGCTCAAAATTTATTAAGGGAAGAAGTAAATAAGTTATTTGTCGCTGGTATTGATAAACCAGAAATATCAATAAAAGTTGATTTTATTGAATTATCAAAATGTATTGAATATAAAGATTATTCTAATCTTGAGTTTTGTAATTTAGGAGATACGATAAAAGCAATAGTGCCAGAATTAAATCTTAATTTAGAAACAAGAATAGTGAAAACAATATATAATTGTTCCTTAGAAAGATATACAACATTAGAATTAGGCAGTATTAAACCTGATTTTGTTTCTAATCAATCGAAAGTAGTAAATGAAATAAATAATATTGTATCAAATGTAAATCCAGAATCTATTTTAAGTAAAGCAAAAGAAGAAGCGACAAATATTATAAATCATCCTTTTGGAGGAAATGTTTATATTGATAAAAATACTGGTATTTTGTATTTGATGGATACAAATGATATATCTACTTCAAAAAATATATGGAAGTGGTCTTTAGGCGGTTTAGGTTTTTCAAAAAATGGGGTAAATGGTCCTTATGAAACTGCTATTACTCAAGATGGATCTATCGTTGCAGACTTTATAACAACTGGTAAAATTGATACTTCTTTAATAGAAGGATATGAACAATTAACTTTAAAAGTATCAGATAATGAGGATGCTATTTCACAACTACAAATAGATAATGAAAATATAACTGCAACAACTTCATCAATACAAAATAATTTAGAAACTAATTATTATGATATTACAAAAGTTGATGAATTAATTCAAAAAGCTGAAACTGGTTTAACAAATACATTTTTAAAAAGCGGAGGGAGCAATTTATTAAGAAATACTGCTCCTTTTTTTATGAGTAGTGAAAACGAAGCTGAATATTGGAATGGCAATGTTAAACAAATGAAAGAGGTTAATAGTGCTAGTGGATTTGCTTTATTAATTCAAAATGGAACATTATCGCAAACTATCGATTTAGCTCCTAATCAGTATGCTATTAAATTTCATTATAAAAGGTTGTTATTAGCAGCAACAGCAACAGTTAAGTACAACGGTAGAACCATAGAATTAGAAGAAGAAGGAACTATTGAAACAACTGGAAATGTTAATTCAGGTAAATTTGAATTTAGAGTTGATTGTAATATCGATGATGGATACGAAATATATGATCTAATGCTTAATGTTGGTTCTGTTGTTGCAGCATGGACACAAAATGCAAATGAAAGTACATCAGATACAGTAAACATTTCCAAAGGTATCACTGTTAGTTCAAATACAACAAATACAAATGCTAAGATGGATAGTGATGGATTTAGAGTCACAAATAAATCTACTGGAGAATCCGTTATGGAAGGTACTGATGAGGGTGGAAAGTTCAAGAAGGTAGAAGCTGAAAAAGGAACGATTGGCGGAGTAATAATTCAAAAAGTTAGTAATCAAACATGGATAAGTGGGGTGTAAGAAATGAATATAGGACAATGGTATGAGTATATAGGAACACCTGCTAGTACAACTTCAACACATAGAGCAGGAATCGATATAATGGTAGTGAGCCAAGACGAAATTAGCAACACCTCTTTAGTAAGAATTAGACCATGGATAATGAAACGTTCAGGTAGTGGATTCTGGAATTATAATAGTCAAACTATGACTATAAAAGCAGATGATCAAAGTAAAACAACTAAAACATCTTATGATTTTAGAGAAGCAACAACTAATGATAAGGAATTTTTGACAAGTGATTATCCATTTAAAAGAGTAAGTGGTAGTGGTAGTTTAGTCAGTGGTGCTTATGTTTATGATTTTACAATAAAACATGAAGACGATGGTAGTAAAACAATATCAATATATTCTTTAATTCCTTTGTCAAGTAGTTATGGAACAAATTGGACAGTAGATGAGGATATAGACTTGCCAATGATACCTAGACAAAGTCAATTTGATATAAGTGGTTGGTCAACTACCGCAACACCAGTTGAAGAATCTAAATCATTAAATATAATTGCTGGCAATCCAAATTATTATACTCAGTTAGTAGTTAGGTTAATGCAGGAACCGGATAGTTATTTGGTTAAACGAAAAGGAATACAAGGCGGAATATATAATTTTCAATTTACACAAGAAGAATTAAACAATATTGTTTATCCGAAAATTATATCCAATAGTAGGGTAATAGGATTCAGTTTAGAAACTTATAGTGATAGTAATTATACACAATTAGTTGGCACTTCAAATGCTAGTCCGTGGTACACAGCAACAATCGAAAATGCTAATCCAAATTTTACAGATTTTGATTACGAAGATAGTAATTCAAAAACAACAGCGTTGACTGGAAATAGTAATAAGATAGTTAAAGGTTATTCTACATTAAAAGTAACAATACCGGTTGAAAATAAGGCAACAGGACAAAAAGGTGCAACAATCAGCGGATATACAATCGATAATTATTCGGTTCCTTATTCTTCTAATGCCGATGTAGTAAAAGAAATACCAAATTATCCAAACGAAAATATAATAGTTAGTGCAGTAGATTCAAGAGGTAATTCTAAATCAATTACAAAATTATTTACTGATAATTTAATAAATTATACAGATATTGTTATTTTAAATTGTGAAGTTAGTCGTGAAGATGAAATAGGTGAAAAAGTTAAAATAAAATTTGATGGAACATGGTGGCCTTCTAATTTTGGCGGGGCTAATGGTGGCGGTGTTCTTAATGAATTGACTGCCATTTATCAATATCAAACAGGTAATGGCGAATTTATTAATGGAACTACGTCATTAACATTAAATATTAGCGAATTTGGTAAGTTCAGTTGCGAACAATATATTGTTGGCGATACTGGTAATGGCTTTAATATTTCAAATTCTTATAAAATTAAAGTAATAGTTAGTGATAAATTATCATCAAAACCTAACACCAAAGAATTGATTGCTGGTAGCCCAGCAATAGCAATATTTGGTAATAAGATTGCATTGCATGGAAAATATGACGAAAATAAAGATAATATACCAGTACAAATAAATGGAGATGTTGCAGTTGAAGGAAAAATTATAACTAACCCACCAGAAATAATTTTTGATGGTCAGGTGTATTCACAAACTAATTATAATTTTTTAAAAAACATTAGTAATTATAGGTTTTTAATATTTTCTTTTAATAGCTCAACAGTGGTGCATACACCGCAATCTTTTAAAAAAATGAATGATTTTTCCCAAGGTGTTAAATTTTTAACTTATCAAAACATAGATGATAAAGTTCTAATCATGGGTAATATAAAATATTTAGATGATAATAGTTTTAGATGTGAATTCAGTGGATATAAAATTATTGGAGAAGAAAATTATTATAACAATCCATGGTGGATGGTTATTTATGGAGTGAAATAATATGCAAGATATGACATTAAATCAAATAGCTGATTTGTTAAAATGGCTTATTACTTTTGGTGGATCTATTTGTACAATTCTGTTTGCTTTCAAAAAAATATTAGATAAATCTATGGATCCTATTCATAAAAAAATTGATGAATTAGATATTCATCAATGTAAGAATTTTTTAGTTAGATTTTTAGCTGATGTTGAGCGTGGTCAAAAGATTGATGATATAGAGATTAAACGTGCTTATGATGTTTATGATCATTATAAAAACGATTTAAAACAAAATTCTTATATTCATGACAAGTGGGAAAAGTTGATAAAATGAAAAAATTATTTTGGTTTTTCAAAATATTGTTTGGTAAAAAATATTTTATTAAATATACTAACAAATTAAAAAATGATGAAATTTTATTTATATGACATAAAATTTATGTTTCAAAAAGAAAGGATGATATAAATGAAACAAAATGAAATAATATATTTTAAATTTCCATGGGATAGAATTGGTATAACGAAATACTTTTCTAGTTCTCATGAGGCTATTGATAATGGAGGAACAGTAAGTAAAGAAAAAAATAAATATGCATATTTGCCTTGTGAAGCAAAAATTTTAAAAAATCAATGGTATGATGATTACGGTTACATGGTAGAATATGAAGCAATTGATAAAAGAGGTACCTTTGTTATGGCTAGTGGTCATTTAAAGAAAAAAAGTGATTTAGTAGTTGGCAAAACATACCCAATGGGAACTATTGTTGGAGAAATTGGCTCAACAGGAAATTCAACTGGCGCACACGACCATTTTAGAATAGCCTTAAACGGTGTTAGAAAAAATCCTTTAGATTATTTATATGTATACGAAGGGCAATTCGTTCATCAAGAAGATGAAAAATTAGTTAAATATATAAAAAATGTTAAGTTCAAAACAAACGAAGAAATCGCAAAAGAAGTAATTGAGGGAAAATGGGAAAATGGGCAAGATAGAGTTAATAAATTAACTGAAGCAGGTTATAACTATGATGAAGTTCAATCTTTAGTAAATGAAATGCTAAAACCAAAAGAAGAAGAAATTAAAGTAGGAGATAAAGTAGAAGTTTTAAAAGCGATTAACTATGATAATGGTAAAACTTTCGCAAAGTACTACGACAAATATGATGTTTTAGAAGTTTCAGATAATAGAGTTGTAATTGGTATAGGAAATACTGTTACCAGTGCAATAGATGTTAAAAATATTAGGAAGGTGGGATAATATGGAAATCACAGTAGAAATCATTTTTATGTTAGTTCAAGCAGTTGCAACAGCTATTTTGGGTATATTCATAAAAGATAATATTCTTCCTAGTAAATGGATTCCAATTCAAAATATTGTTATTGGAATTATTTCAGGAATAGTTGCATTAGGTTTTGATCTATTTGTAAATGCACCAATAGCAATTGTAACTTGTTTAGCTATATCTCTTGGTGTTGGTGGCGGTTACGATGCTATTAAAATAAAAGATAAATAAAAATAACCAGCAAAATAACCAGCTTAATGCTGGTTATTTTTTTTTTCTAAAAATTCAATACATTTTAATAAAAACTCTCTATTTGATTTAATTCCATTTGCTTTTATTAAATAATCTAATTTTTCTTTTTCTTCCGGCTTTAATTTTGCTTTAAATTGTTTATAATGATCTTTGTCGTATTGATTACGATATTTATTAAAATTAAATTTTTCCATAAAGTTGACATTTATCAAAAAATTGATATAATTATATTAGGAGATTGGGATTTATACCCAACCTTTCCTAATAGTTTTAGTAGTTTTAGTTATTTTCTTTTCACGAAGTATAGCTAAAACTATTTTTATTTTACCAATTTTTATTGATAATTCCATGTCTTTCCCTCCTTTCTATATATATTATATCACATCGGGTACACGATGTCAATGCTTTTTTTGAAAAAAATTAAAAAAACTCCCAAAAAACTCCCAAACATAAAAAAAATATATAAAATATATAAAAAATGCAACGAAAAAGTATTAAAAATAAAGAAAAAACAATACAAAATAAATAACTATTGACTGTACGGGACACCATTTTTTAAAATTAAACTCTATTTTAGAGTTTTTTTTATATATTTTTGATATAATATATATGGTGAATTTATATGGATAGAATGAATGAAATTATAGATATATTAAATAAGGCAAATTATGAATATTATGTTTTAGATAATCCAACTATTACCGATCAAGAATATGATCGTTATATGCAAGAATTAATAAAAATAGAAGAGAATCATCCTGAGTGGATTCGTGATGATTCTCCTACTAAAAGAGTTGGTGGAGAAGTAATCAGTGAATTTAAAAAAATTGTTCATGAAAAACCAATGTTATCGTTAAGTAATGTTTTTAATGAAGATGAAGTAAGATTATTTGATGAAAAAATAAAAAAAGAGGTTAATCCAAACTATGTATGTGAATTAAAGATAGATGGCTTATCAGTTTCCTTATTATATGAAAAAGGTAAATTAGTAAGAGGTGCTACTCGTGGTGATGGAGTAACTGGTGAAGATATTACTCATAATGTTAAAACTATAAAATCTATACCTTTAGTTATTAATAAACCTATTGATATAGAAGTTCGTGGTGAAATATACATGAGTAAAAAAAGTTTTAATGATTTAAATAAAAAACGCGCTATGAATAATGAGGAATTATTAGCTAATCCACGTAATGCTGCAGCTGGTAGTGTTAGACAATTAGATAGTAAAGTAGCTGCTTCTAGAAATTTGGATTGTTTTATTTATCATTTGCCTAATCCTAATGATTATGGTATTAAAACACACTATGAAGCTTTACAGTTTATGAAAGATTTAGGTTTTGTTGTTAATCCTAATATTGAATTAGTTGATGATGTTGATGGAGTTCTAAAATATATTGATAAATGGACATTAAATAGGGAAAAACTACCATATGAAATAGATGGAATTGTTATTAAAACAAATGATTTTAAACAACAAGAATCACTAGGATTTACTAGTAAATATCCTAAATGGGCGACTGCATATAAATTTCCTGCTTTAGAAGTTTTAACAAAATTAAAAGATATAAAATTTACTGTAGGAAGAACAGGACAGGTAACACCTAATGCTGTACTAGAACCTGTACGTTTAATGGGATCAGTCATTTCTAGAGCTACTTTACATAATGAAGATTATGTTTTAGCTAAGCATATTAAAATAGGAGATATTGTTTCTATTAGAAAAGCAGGCGATGTAATACCTGAAGTTGTTGAAGTAAAAAAAGATAGAAGAAATGGTACAGAAATAGATTTTAAAATGATTCATAATTGTCCTATATGTAATTCAGAATTAGTTAAAAAAGATTCATCTTATTATTGTGTTAATGATAAATGTGATAAAAAGAAAATAGAAAATCTAATTCATTTTGTTAGTCGTGATGCAATGTATATAGAAGGATTTGGCGATAATATTGTTGAAGATTTTTATAATATGGGTTATTTGAAAAGTGTAGTTGATTTTTATGAATTAAAACAATATAAAGAAGAACTAATGGAGCTAGAAGGATTTGGTAGTAAAAGTATAAATAATTTATTATCAAACATTGAAAAAAGCAAAAATAATTCTTTAGAAAGATTACTATTTGGTTTAGGTATTAGATATGTAGGTAGTAAAACTGCAAAGATACTAGCTAAGAATTATTTAAATATTGATGATTTAATGCAAGCAAGTTATGAAGATTTAATAAAGGTAAAAGATATTGGAGAAGTAATAGCTAAAAGTGTAGTAGAATATTTTCAAAACAACCAACAATTAATAGAAGATTTAAAAAAACATAATATTAACATGTCATATTTAGGTAAAACTAATGTAAATGAAAATTTTGCAGGAAAAACTTTCGTTTTGACTGGTACTTTATCTTCAATTACTAGAAATGAAGCTAAAGCAAAAATTGAAGAATTAGGTGGAAATGTAAGTGGAAGTGTTAGTAAAAAAACTGATTTTGTAATTGTTGGTGAAAACCCTGGAAGTAAGTATGCTGATGCTTTAAAGCTAGGTATAAATATATGGACTGAAGAAGAATTTATAACAAAAATAAAAAAATAGTATTTTCAATTGCTATTTTTTTTGGTATAATGTAATTAAAATAAATGGAGGGTAATAATATGAATAATGATTTAGATAAATTAAATGGCTTAAATAATCAATCAACAGAAACACCAGAGCCAACTATGACACCAATTGAACCAACACCAATGCCAACATATGAAGCGCCAAGTATGCCAGAAGCTCCTGTACAACCAATGCCAACATATGAAGCACCAAGTATACCAGAAGCTCCTGTACAACCAACACCAACATATGAAGCACCAAGTATGCCAGAAACTCCTGCACAACCAATGCCAACATATGAAGCACCAAGTATGTCAGAAACTCCTGCACAACCAATGCCAACATATGAAGCACCAAGTATGCCAGAAACTCCTGCACAACCAATGCCAACATATGAAGCACCAAGTATGCCAGAAACTCCTGCACAACCAATGCCAACA
>CALVSQ010000017.1 GCA_944359085.1 uncultured Bacilli bacterium
TATTACAAAAAAAGAGTTAGATAAGTATATAAACGAAAAAGAAAAAAAATAACTACACTTTGACCATCGCGAGGTGGAGAAGGTGCTGAAGTAATATATGCGCTAAGAAATAAAGATACTTTATCTAATTTAGTATTACAAGAATTAGCTAAAGAAGGACAAAAAATAAGAAAAGCATATCAAAGAAGATTACCAAGTGATACATCAAAAGATTATTATTTTATGCAAAGAAATACTGGTATTACGGAACCAATAACTGTTGAATATGGATTTTTAGATACAACAGCCGATGCAGAAAAATTAAAGAAAAATTATCAAAAATATGCAGAAGCAGTTGTAAGAGCAGTATTAAATTATATAGGTTATACTGAAGGTACTGAAAATAATTACACAGTAAAAAAAGGAGATAGTTTATATAGTATTGCTAAAAAATATAATATTAGTGTAGAAGAATTAAAAGCGACTAATAATTTGACAAGTAATCTATTATCAATAGGTCAAATATTAGTGATACCAGAAATTGAAAAACAACCAGAAGATTATTCTATTTATACTGTTCAAAAAGGCGATACGTTATATGGTATAGCAAACAAATATAACACAACGGTTGATGATATAATAATATATAACAATTTATCATCTACTAATTTAACAGTTGGCCAAAAATTGTTAATACCTAATGTATATACTGAATCAGATCAATATGATACGTATATTGTTCAAAAAGGAGATAGTTTGTATAAAATAGCAAATGAATTTAATACAACAGTAACTGAATTGATGAAAATAAATAATTTGAGTAGTAATTTATTAACAATAGGTCAAAAATTATTAATACCTAAAAAACAAGTAAGTAATGAATTTGAATATGTTGTAAAAGCAGGAGATAGTTTATATAGTATAGCAAACAAATATAGTACGACAGTAGATGAAATAAAAAAGAAAAACAATTTAACAAGTAATTTATTAACAATAGGTCAAATACTTAAATTGCCTAAAGTGGAAAATGACACATATATAGTTAAAAGTGGCGATAATTTATATAGTATAGCAAATAAATATAATACAACAGTAGATGAAATAAAAAAGAAAAACAATTTAACAAGCAACTTATTAACAATAGGTCAAGTGCTAATAATTTAAAAACATCTAATAAATAGATGTTTTTTTAATGAATTTGTTTACATGTTCCTGGATCTGGATTATAAAAACAATGGCTTTTATATCTTCCAGATAAATCTTGGCCATACCATACATCTTTACATTCATCATTGCCACTTGGTGCATAAAACCATAAAGCATTAGTAGCAGGATAATAATATTCACCTTTTAAAATTCTGTCAGCTAAATTTAATTCTGCAGTAGTAGGATTACCAAAAAATAAAGGACTATCAACGCCAGAAAATTGATTTGGTTGATATAAAGCGTCAGTAATTGTATCAATATTTTTAAATGTTAAACAATCGGCTAGTACCCTATTTACTACAACATTACCTACCATAAGCATTCCTAAATTTCCTTCACCAACCGCTTCTGCTCGCATTATTCTTGCTAATAATTCTTTTTCTTTAGTATTATACTTGATTATCATTTTATCACCTATATAATTATATGTTTTCTAAAAAATATGTTGTAATAAATTAAAATATGTGTTATAATCTAATTGCTTTGAATTAGGGGTGTAATTCAATGGTAGAATGACGGTCTCCAAAACCGTTCATGTGGGTTCAACTCCTGCCACCCCTGCCATAATGTTATTTAAACTCTAAATTTGGTGTTGCTGTTTAAAACACATCATTTTTAGAGTTTTATTTTACGAAAAAAATAGATATATATTAAATAAAATTATTGTATATAAGTTTTTTCATGATATAATTATAATGGAGAGGAATGATAAAAATGAACCCAGTTTTATTAGATTTAGGTTTTATTCAAATTTATTGGTATTCAGTAATGATATTATTAGGTGTATTTGTTGGAGGTTCTTTAATAATAAGAGAATCAAAAAAATTTAAAATACCGGAAGATTATATTTTAAATATGATACTATTTTGTATTATATTTGGAATAATTGGGGCTAGATTATATTATGTAGCTTTTGAATGGGATTATTATAGTAATCATATATTTGATATATTTAAAATATGGGAAGGTGGTTTAGCTATCCATGGTGGTATATTATTTGGTTTGATTTTTATAATAATTTATACTAAAAAATATAAAGTAAATACTTTTAGGATGTTAGATATAATTGCTGTTGGTTTAATAATTGGTCAAGCAATTGGCAGATGGGGTAACTTTTTTAATGGTGAAGCTCATGGGCCATTAACTACATTAGAATTTTTACAATCACTACACTTACCTAATTTTATAATTGAAGGCATGCATATAAATGGTATGTATTATCAACCTACTTTTTTATATGAATCAATATGGTGTTTGATAGGATTTATAATTTTATTTTTCTTTAGAAAAAGAAGGTATTGTAAAATAGGTCAAACAACTGGTTTATATTTTATATGGTATGGTATTGGAAGATATTTTATAGAAAGTTTAAGAACTGATAGTTTAATGTTATTTGATTTTAAAATAGCCCAAATAGTATCAATATTATTAGTAGTAACCGGTTTAATAATTTTAATAGTTAAATCAAGAGGATCTATGTTAGAAAATAGATATAATGATAAGGAGAATTTAGATGAAGTACTCTTTTGATTGTGTAGTAGTAGGTTCTGGTATAGCTGGAATGACTGCTGCTATATATTTAAAAAGGTCTAATGTTAATGTTTTACTATTAGATAATGATGCTCCAGGAGGATTATTAAATAAAATTAGTGTTATTGAAAACTATCCAGGTTTTAATAAAATAAGTGGGCCTGATTTAGCTTATAAAATATATGAACAAGTTACTAATTTAGGTGTTGAAATAAGATATGGTAAAGTATTAGATATTAAAGATCATATAATTAAAACAGATGTAGAAGAAATAACTACTAATAAAGTTATTCTTGCTATAGGAAGAAAAGCACGTAAGTTAGATAATACTAGTGATATTAAAAATATAAGTTATTGTGCATTGTGTGATGGTAACTTATATAAAGATAAAATTGTTGCTATAGTAGGATATGGTAATTCTGCTATTGAAGAAGCTATTTATTTATCTGATATATGTAAAAAAGTTATTATTATTGGTAGAGGTTCTAAATTTAAAGGTGAAGATAGTTTAGTAGATAAAATATATAAGAAAAAAAATATTGAAGTTCAGCTTGATTGTGTAATTAAAACACTAAATAAAGAAAATAATTTATTGAACGAAATTATTACCAATAAAGGTTCATTTAAGGTAGATGGCATGTTTGTTTCTATAGGTTATGAACCTAATACTTCTTTTTTAAATGAATTAGAAAAGGATAATGGATATATAATAGTTGATAATAAAATGAAAACTAATATTGATTATATATATGCTTGTGGCGATATTATTAAAAAAGATATATATCAATTAACTACTGCTGTTGGTGAAGCAACCATTGCTGCTATTAATGTTAAGAAAACAATTTAGTTTTCTTTTTTTAATAATCTAAAAGTTATGTATAAATGTAATTTATTATATTGCAATTAATAAAAAAATAATGTATACTTGAATTAAGTTAAAGATAGTAGTCTTTAAATATGGAAGGAGAATATATGTGTATAAAAAACACAAAGGATTTACTTTGATTGAGTTACTGGCAGTTATTATTATTTTAGCTATAGTAGCACTAATAGCGACACCAATTGTATTAGACATAATAGATGATGCAAGAATATCAGCTGTTAGGTCAGAAGCAAATATGATATTAGGGGGAATAAATAATTATTGTGCAAGTGAAGAAATGAAATATCAACTAGATAATAGTTATACAAGAATATGTACATCAAGTATGGATAAAAATGATGTACCAACAATGGTAAATTTAGGTAATGCAACAATAAATGAATTAGTATATGATGGAGAAAAATTAAAAACATTAGTAATAACAAGTAATAATCATAAATTTACATTATGTCCAAGTGGAACATTTGCTATGGATGATGAAGAATGTGATGGTGGAAATGTAGCAATAACAACAGGACCAATAAAAGATGTAATACTATCGAATTTTCCAGAATTAGAATTAGGAGAAAATGGGTGTAAAAAAACAACTGAAAATAATTATAGTTATTCTAAAGGATGTTATATAAAAGGAAATCCAAATAATAATTATATATGGTATTCAGGCTTTTTATGGCGAATCATGGGAATAAATGCTGATGAAACAATAAGATTAATAACAGATGAAAATGTAACAACAATACCATGGGGAACAGTTGATACAGCTGAAAATTGGGATGGAAGTCATGCTAAAGATTGGTTAAATAAATATTTTTATCAAAGATTAAAAAGAAATAATATAATAAAAGAAGAAATTTGGTGTAGTGAAACAACTACTGATAGGTCAAGTGCAAGAACAACTTGTACAAATAATTTATCAACACAAGCTGCTTATGTAGGATTAATAACATTAGATGAATATAATCTAGCTGGCGGAAGTAGTTCATATTTAGATATAGGACAACTTCAATGGATAATAACACCATATGATGGCTCTCGTGCTTGGTTCATGGACTACTATGGCTTACCAATTGGCTCCACTAACTCTTCCGTTTCTTTCGCATATAGTCTCCGTGCAGTTATAAATGTCAACTCTGATGTCACCATTACCGGAGGTAATGGTACTCTAGGGACTACTTGGAGTAGTGAGGCAGGTCCATATGTTCTAAATGAAGATAAAAGTATAGAAGTGACAGGAAAACTAAATGCGAATGCAACAAGCGGAGAATATGTGCTGTTTGCAGAAAAAAAATATCGTGTAGTAGATAAAGATAGTAATGGAAATACAAAATTAATATTAGATGGATACTATGAAGAAACAAAAGGAACAACATATACAATGCCATATGGTTCTAATAATGCATTTTCAAAAGACACAGGAATAGGTCAAAAATTAAATAGAGATGTATTAAATTGGCTAACAAATAATGATGATATAGAAAAAGGAAAATTAGTAAGTGATTATACTTGGTATCAAAAAGAATTTGAGGATGGATATGATTATAAAATATCATTAAATGAAGAAAGCCCAACAAGAAGTATTCAAGCAACAGTAGGATTAATAAGAGTAGGAGAGATGTTATCAGGACAAAGTAGTAGTATATTGACTAATGGGTATACATCAACAAGCAGTCATAATAATGTAGCATCATATTGGGCATTGACGCCATATACAAGTAGTTCCGGTGTTTGGAATGTGCGCATCGTTGGCAGGGCCACTGAAGGTCATGTATCGTTCGACACGAATGGTTTGCGTCCAGTTATAGTTATTAACTCTGATGTCATCATTACCGGAGGTAATGGTACTTGGTCCAATCCGTACCAAATTTAAACTGGTAATATGAAAAGAATAAGTATAAATGATATAAAGACACACATTGCTGATAAAGTGGCAAGGTGAGGGGATTTGGGTGTAAGAATATACGTAGTTCTAACACTTGGAACGTGAACAACCATTCAATTTCCAATACGAATGATTTGCGTGCAGATTCCCTCTAAACTTAATTTATATGATTAAGGTTGAATAAAACAAGAACTAGGAAAAAATTCTTATTCCATAGGGCAACCTAAAATTATTGATGATAAAACGGCTAGAGTAAAAGTGGTTTAGCAGATTAAAATCGAAAAATCACTTTTTCTTTTGTAATAAACTATGATATAATAAAAATAAAATTAAATGGTGATAAAAATGAAAAAAGTTGTTGTATTAGGTGGCGGAACAGGATTATCTACATTATTACGTGGATTAAAACAATTTCCTGTTGACATAACTGCTATAGTAGCTGTATCAGATGATGGTAGAAGTACGGGTAAGTTAAGACAAGAATTTAATGTCCCAGCTGTTGGTGATATAAGACAGGTCATAATTGCGCTATCAGAAACAGAACCTTTATTTAAAAAATTATTAAATTATCGTTTTGAAACTAACAGTGATTTAAATGGTCATGCTTTAGGGAATTTATTACTTACAGGCCTTATAAATGTTTCCGGTAGTCTATCTAGTAGTATTGAATCTTTAGGTAAAATCTTAAATTTAAAAGGTAAAGTTTTACCTTTAACTGAAGATAATGTAACATTAATGTCAATAATGGAAGATGATTCTATTATTGAAGGTGAACATAATATTACAGAAAGTAATAAAAATATTAAAGAAATTTTTTATAAAGAAAAACCCAAAGTATTAGATGATGTTATATATGAAATAGAACATGCGGATTTGATTATATTAAGTATGGGTAGTTTATATACTAGTTTATTACCTAATTTAATATGTGATGAAGTAAAAGTGGCTATAGATAATAGTAAAGCTGATATAATGTATGTTTGTAATATTATGACACAACCAGGAGAAACTGATAATTATAAAGCTAGTGATCATATAAAAACAATAAATAAATATTTAAATAATAAAAAAGTTAATGTTATTGTTGTTAATAATGGTAAAGTAACAAAAAATATAAAAGAAAAATATCTATCAATGGAACAAAAAGACCAAGTTATATACGATAAAGACGAATTAAAAAAATTAAATTTAAAGATAATAGCTGATAATTTTATAAAAGTTGAAGATGATGTTTTAAGGCACAATATAGCTAAATTAGGATTTCACATTTATTCATATTTATTAAAGGGTGATTAATTATGTCGTTTACTAGTACAGTAAAAAACGAAGTAAGTAAATTAGAAATAAATAACATAGAAAAAATTGCAGAATTAAATGCTATTTTAGCTAATAATGCCATTTTAGAAGATAATATAATAAAAATAACTACTGAAAATGCTAGTGTATCTAGAAGGATATTTAATTTAATTAAAGATTTATATCATGTGATACCAAATATTATAGTTAGAAGAAGTTTAAATTTTAATAAAAAATATTTGTATATTTTACACATAAAAAACAAAAGTATTGATATCTCTAATAAAATACCTGAAGATTATATTATTGATGATGATGAATCAGTAAGAGCATATTTAAGAGGTGTATTTTTAATGAGTGGTTCAATTAATGATCCAAAAACATCAAGATATCATTTGGAATTTTTAGTAAATGATGAAAAGTATGCTTATTTTATAAATGATTTATTAAATAAATATAATTTAAATAGTAAGGTTTTAAAAAGAGAAACTAAATATATGATATATATTAAAGAAGCTGAAAAAATAAGTGATTTTTTAAGAATAATAAATGCTTATAATGCAGTTATGTATTATGAAGATATAAGAATATATAGAGATCACAAAAATATGACTAATAGATTAAATAATTGTGAACAAGCAAATGTTGATAAAGTAATTGAAACAGCGAGTAAACAATTAAAAGATATTGAGCTAATAAATCAAGTTGGTTTAGATTTGTTAGGTGAAAAAGAACAAATAGTAGCTTTATATAGATTAAAATATAAAGATGTTTCTTTATTAGAATTAAGTGAAATAATTTCAATGGAAACAGGTAAGAAAATCACTAAATCAGGTATTTATCATAGGTTTAAAAAAATAAGTGAATTAGCCGACAAATTAAAAGAGAAAATGTAATTTCTCTTTTTATTATTAAAAAAATATAGTATAATTAATATGGGTGATTTTATGGAAGAAATCTTTAATTCATTAACGCAACTTATAAAAGAACACAATTCTATATTAATAATGACTCATAGAAACCCAGATTTTGATGGTATGGGCTCTGCTTTAGGATTACAACAAATTATTAATAGTTTTAAAAAAGAAAGTTATATTTGTATAAATAATAGTGAAAAAAATAATTCACTTAAAAAAAGCTATAATTTAATTAAAGAAAATAATTTATATTTTAATACAGTAAAAAAAACTTATGTTGATAATTTGATTAATGATGATACTTTATTAATTATTTTAGATACTCATAAAAAAGAAATGACAGAAATTCCTGAATTGGTTGATAAAGTTAAAAATATTATTGTAATTGATCACCATATTAAAAGTAAAGATCATATAAATGATATAACTTTAAGTTATATTAATTCGGGATTATCAAGTACTGTAGAATTTATGGCAAACTACATCAAGTATTTAAATAAACAAATAGATCCCCTATTCGCGACTATAATGTTGGTTGGATTAGAAATAGATACTAATAATTTTAGATTGAAAACTACTGATAAAACTTATGAAGCCGCAGCTTTTTTATCTAAGTTAGGTGCGGATAATATTTTAAAGCAAGAATTATTGCAAGAAAATAAAGAAATATATATTAAAAGACAAAAATTAATAGAAAAAAGTTTTATGATAAATAAAAACATGTCATTGTGTGTTTTAGATAGTAAAATATATGAAAATAAGGACCTAGCTGCTATAGCTGAAGAATTGTTACAATTTGAAAATGTTGAAGCTTCATTTGTAATAGGGAACATATCTAAAGATATAGTTGGTATAAGTGCAAGGTCGATTGGTAAAATAAACGTTGAACAAATAATGGCTAAATTAGGTGGTGGTGGACATTACACAGAAGCTGCTACTCAAATAAAAGAAAAAACAATTAATGAAGTACAAGAACTTTTATTAAATGTTCTAAAGGAGGAAAAATGAAAGTAATATTCCTAAAAGATTTAAAGGGACAAGGTAAAAAAGGTGAAATAAAAGAAGTAAAAGATGGGTATGGTAATTTTTTAATAAAAAACAATGTTGCTTCACTTGCTAATGAATCTAATTTAAAACACTATAATACAGTTAAATCTAAGCAGGAATTAGAAGAAAATTTATTTATTAAAGAATGTGAAAAATTAAAAGAACAATTAGAAAAATTAAAAATAAATATTAAAGTAAAAGTTGGAACTCAAGATAGAGTATTCGGTAGTGTTAGTACTAAACAAATCGTAACAGAATTAAAAAAATTAAATTATGATATTGATAAAAACAAAATTAAATTAGATCATCCTTTATCTAGTTTAGGTACTCATATTGTAAATGTTGAGTTACATAAAAAAGTAATAGCTAATATAAAAATTAATTTAGTAAAGTAGGTGAATTATGCAAGAAAAAACTATACCTCATAGTATTGAAGCTGAACAAGCGGTCTTAGGATCGATGTTTTTAACTAAATATGCTTTACAAAAAGGTATTGAAAGTTTAAATGAAAATTTATTTTATTTAGATAGTCATAGTAAAATATTTTCAGTTATAAGAGACTTAGCTGAAGTAAATAAACCAATAGATATAATGACCGTTAGTGAAGAATTAAAAAGAAGAAATTGGTTAAATACTATTGGTGGTATTGAATATTTAACTACTGTTGCTAGAAGTGTTCCTACTGCTGCTAATATAGAAGAATACATTAAAATAGTTGAAGAAAAAGCTATTTTAAGAAGATTAATTGATGAAGCTACTAATATAGTAACAGATGCTTATAATTCAAATAATAGTATTAATGATATTTTAGATAATGCTGAAACAAAAATATTAAATGTTGTTAAAACAAGAAAAGGTACAGAATTTAGAAGTATTCAAGATGTATTGTTTAAAACACAAGAAGATTTGGAAAAAATATCTAAAAACAAAGGCGAAATGACTGGTATTTCCACAGGTTTTTATAAATTAGATAAAATTACTTCTGGATTACATCCTCATGAGTTAATTATTATAGCAGCACGTCCTGGTATGGGTAAAACAGCGTTTGCTGTTAACCTTGCAACTAACATAGCTATGAATGGCAAAACTGTTGCGTTATTTAATATGGAAATGAGTGCAGAACAATTAGTAATGAGAATGTTAGCTTCAGTTGGGCAAATATTTGGTGATAAATTAAAAAGTGGTAATTTAAAAAATGAAGATTGGAAACGAATAAATGAAGCTATTAGTAGATTGGCTGAAACTAAGATGTATATCGATGATACATCAGGTATGACAATTAGTGAAATAAGAGCTAAATGTCGAAGACTTGCTTCTATGAAAGATGGATTAGACATTATTATCATCGATTATTTACAATTAATTCAAGGTTCGGATAGATATAAAGGAAACAGAGTTCAAGAAGTAACTGAAATATCTAGAAGTTTAAAAACTTTAGCGATGGAATTAAAAGTTCCAGTTATTGCTTTATCTCAATTATCAAGAAGTGTTGAGGGAAAAGGAAGAAAAGATAATAGACCAATATTAAGTGATTTAAGAGAATCTGGTTCTATTGAACAAGATGCTGATATTGTTGCTATGCTTCATCGTGAAGACTATTACGATAGAGAAGCTAGAATCGATGAAAATACTAGTAGAACAACATTAATTATTGCTAAGCATCGTAATGGACCAGTAACAGATATCCCACTTATTTTTAAAACTAATACTAGTACATTTAATTCAGTTGATGAAAGTATGGAAGGTGACGTATGAAAAAAATAGGATCGATAGTAATAAGTTTAATATTAGGAATAATTTTATTTTTCTTTTGTTTTGGATATAGTAAAAATAATTATCCTAATGTATTATTTAATGTCTATTTAGACGGCGAATATTTAGGTACAATTGATTCAAAAGAAAAATTACAAAATTACATTGATGAAAATACTGAACATTTAATTAATATAAAAGATATTACTAAAACATATTGTGAAGATGAAAAAACATTAGAAGAAATTATTAAAGATGAAGAAATAAAAGAATTAATGGATAATAGTAAAGATATTAAGTACTATGAAAAAGATAATAAAAAATGTATGGACATCATAATTGAAGATGGTGAAACAATTGAAAAAATATATTCACCCAACGGATTAAATATTGAAAAAGTTTTGACTTATAATGGCGAATTAACTAATATAGAAGATATTTATTCAAAAATCATTGATTTAAAATCTTTTACAATTAGAGGATATCAATTTACTATTAATAATGAAGATAAAAATGAATATTTATATGTTACAGATAAAAATATTTTTGAAGAAGCTGTAAATTCTTTAATTTCAACTTATGTTGGTAAAGATGATTATAAAGCTTACTTAGAAGATAATCAATTGAAAATAGAAACAGTTGGATCTTTAATTGAGAATGTTTATATTGAAGAAAATATTACTGTTAAGGAAACTCAAATATCAATAGATAATAATATTTTTACTAATAGTGATGAATTGACGCAATTCTTATTATATGGTGATAATCCAATTACTACAACATATAAAGTAAAAGAGAATGAAATGATTGAAGATATCGCTCGTAATAACAAAATTAGCAATCAAGAATTTTTAATATCAAATCCTAAGTATCGCGATGAAAATAGTTTAATATCAGTTGGAACAGAAGTTTTGATTAAAGAAACAAATCCACAATTAAGCGTTGTAGTGGAAAAATATATTGTTGAGGATAAAGTTAGCGAATTTAAAACAATTTATCAGTATGATGAAAATGAATTGTTAAATTATGAAAAAACAGTTCAAGAAGGTAAAAATGGTTTAGAGAGAATTAGTCAAAAACAAAAAATAGTTAATGGTGACATTGCTTTCGTTGAACCTGTTGGTAAAGAAATATTAAAAAGTACGATTGATGAAATCATTATAAAAGGTGAAAAACAAATTCCTAATGTTGGTGATTTAAATAATTGGGAATGGCCTAGTGAAAGTGGTTGGGTAATTTCAACAAATTATGCTTGGCGTATTCAACCAATTACTGGTGAACGTGAATTCCATGCTGCTTTAGATATTGCTGGTACTGGCTATAATTCTCCAGTTTATTCTGCTAATAATGGAACAGTAATCATTAAAGAATATCGTTATGATTATGGTAATTACATAGTAGTTGATCATAATAATGGTTACTATACATTATATGCTCACATGAATAAATTTATGGATGGTGTTAATATAGGAACTACTGTTGCTCGTGGTCAACAAATAGGCTATGTTGGCTCTACAGGATATTCAACAGGACCACACATTCACTTTGAGGTATGGAAAAATTGTAAATATTGCAAAATAAATCCATGGAGTATATACGAATGAAAGTATCAGTTTTAGCTTCGGGTTCTAAAGGAAATTCAACGTATATAGAAACTAATAATACAAAAGTATTGATAGATGCTGGAATGAGTAGTTTATATATTGAAAAAAAATTAATATTATTGGGAGTAAATCCTGATGATATTAATTTTGTCTTCATAACTCATACTCATACTGATCATGTTGCTGGATTAAAGGTTTTTATAAAAAAACATCATCCTAAAGTTTTTTTAACATTAGATATGTACAATGAATTAAAAGATATATTAAATGAATATGAAATATTAGAATCTGAAATAATATTAAATGATTTAATTGTTGATTATTTCAAAACATCACATGATACTGATTCTGTTGGTTATATATTTAAAAGTAATGATAAAGAAATTGTTTATGTAACTGATACCGGATATATAAATATCAAGAATTTAAAAAAATTAAATAATAAAGATTTATATATTTTTGAAAGCAATCATGATATTGAAATGCTTATGAATAATCCTAATTATCCTTATCAAATTAAGCAAAGAATATTAGGAGATAAAGGACATTTATCTAATAATCAATGTAAAGAATATTTAAATAAAATAATTGGAAATAAAACTAAATATATTGTTTTAGCCCATTTATCTGAACAAAATAATGATCCATCTTTAGCTCTAAATAATTTAAATGATATAAAAAATATTAAAATAATGATTGCTACCCAAAATGAAAGTACTGAGTTGATAGAAGTATGATTAAAATAATATGTGTTGGAAAGTTAAAAGAAAAATATTTAGTAGATGCTTGTTTAGAATATATTAAAAGAATAAGCAAATATACTAAAATAGAAATAATTGAATTAAAAGATAGTAATATTAAAGAAGAAAGAGATAATATCTTAAAGTATATTAATAAAGAATTTATAATAACTCTTGAAATAGAAGGAAATATGTTAGACTCCCCTACTTTAGCGCATAAAATAGACAATATATTTTTAACTAATCCTAATATTACTTTTATAATTGGTGGTTCGGATGGATTACATGATGATATAAAAAAATAAGTAATTATAAATTATCTTTTTCTAATTTAACTTTCCCTCATCAATTATTTAGAGTTATGTTATTAGAACAAATATATCGAAGTTTTAAAATTTTAAATAATGAAACTTATCATAAATAAATTGTAAGAAATTACAATTTTTTTGATTTTTTGCAGGAATTTGACTTATTTTTGTCGTATATAACTAGTAGGAGGAAAAATATGTCAAAGTTTTATACAGCAAAATATGAATCAATTTTTATGTATTCAGCAGTAAAAAATCAAAGAGTAATAAAGAAAATAACAGAACAAATATTAAATAAAAAATATAATGAATTTATTATATTAAATCCTAATTTAATAAAAGATAATATACATAATATAGGTCAAAAATTAGATTTATCAATTAAAACAGATGATGAATATATAAATGTAGAATTAAATTCAAGATATAATAAATACATAAAAGAAAGAAATTTATTATATGTATTTAAGCTATGCTTAGATAAAAGTGAAAAAGATAAACAAACATTAAAAGGCTGTGTTAGGCAAATAAATATAAATTTTGGAAGAAAAAGTAAAGGAATAGAAGATATAGCAGTAGTAAATTTAACTGAGAATAAAAAATTGACAACAAAAATAGAAATAAAGAATTTAAATGTAGACTTTTATATTAAAAAGTATTATAATAATTATAAGTTAACAAAAGAAGAAGAGTTATATGCTATGTTAGGATTAGAATTAGAAGAATTAAAAAAATTAAGTGAAAGGAATGATATAGTGAAGGAATTTAAAGAAAGTGTAGAAGAAGCAAACAAAGATGAATTAGTAGTAAAATGGTTTACTCCAGAACAAGAAAGAGAAATGCGAGAAAATTATATAAAAAGTGAAGCTGAAGAAAAAGGTATGAAAAAAGGAATAAAAAAAGGTAAATTAGAAGGAATATTGCAAACAGCTAAAAATATGCTAGAAGCAAACATGAATATTGAAACAGTATCAAAATTAACTGGTTTATCTGTAAAGAAAATAAAAAATATGTTACTATAATATTAGTTTTGTGTTATACTAATTATAGGATATTTTGGACCTAAAAGAAAAATATTTTATAATTGTCATAGTGGTTACAATGATATAATAAAACAAAAGAAAAATAAGTTTTACTATTTTTCTTATAAAATATAATAAATGATATAAGTGATTTTATGTTTATGAAAATTATTATACAATGTGGGTGATGAAATGTAAAAATATTCTATTAAACTGCCAAATATTGACTTTCAATATTTAAACTACACACCTAATACAAAAGGATCAAGAACAAAAAGATTAGCAATAGATAATAATGATAAAAGTAAAGCATGGTTTAAATATCAAGGTAAAGGCTATAATGTTAGTGAAGCTTGTTCAGAAAAAATGTGTTATGAAATTGCAAAAGTTCTTGGATATAAGTGTGCAAAAATTGAATTAGCAAAAGACGAAAAACAAGAAATTGGTGTTTTAAATTATTTGTTCGTTGATGTGGATAAAACTACACATATGGATGCGGTATCTTACTTGAATGAGCATGAAAAAGAAAGACCATATTTTTATACAGTAAGTAATATAAAAAAGACATTAGATAATATAGATAATAATCTTTTTAAGGGTTTCATTAGGCTTATGGTTTTTGATGCATTAGTTGGAGAAACTGATAGACATGAAGAAAATTGGGGTATTGAAATAACTCAAAGTGGTTATGAATTTTCGCCACTTTATGATAATGGTTGTAATTTATTAAGAGAATTTAGAAATGAAGAATACGCAAATATTTATTATAACGATTTAAATAAATTTGATGCATATATAAACAAAAGTAAAACATATATTTATAAAGAAGATAATAAACAGAGATTTAAACATTTTGAATTGATTAACTATTTGAATGAAAATTATCATGATATTTTGATAAAGGATATAAATAATTTGAATAAATTAACTGATAACATAATAGAAAATATAGTTAACAAAATACCTGATGAATTGTTGACTGATAAACATAAGCAATATATAATATACTATTTGAAAAAACGGAGAGATATCTTATTAAATATTAAGTAAAAAAGAGGATGAAAAAAATGAAAAAAGAAATGTGGTTAATTTGGAAAGAACCTATTAGTAGAAGAAGATATAAAATTGGAATTTTAACATTTGATGAAACTAAATATTCATTTAAATATGTTGATCCTGAATTGAATGATGCTTCTAAGGTTGGTTTTAAAGATTTTCCTGGTTTTAGAAATATTCACCAAACATATGAAAGTAATGAATTATTTGCAAATATTTTAACAAGGTTGCCAAACAAATCAAGGCCAGATTATTTAGAAATTTTGAATTCTTATAATCTAGAAATTGATTCAAATGAATTAGATATTTTAAAGGCAACAAAAGGAAGATTATTAACTGATAATTTTGAATTTGTTCCAGCATTTGATTATAATAAAGTTGAATTTGATGTTGCCGGAACAAGACATTGTGAGGATGTAAAAAAATGTGTTGAACAAAATTTAATTAATGTTAATGATAAACTTGAATTAGAATTAGAGCCAACAAATAAATATGATAAAAATGCAATCAAAGTATTGTTTAATAAAAATGGTAAAATATATCATTTAGGATATGTACCAAGGTATTATACCGAAGAACTTTCAAAATTATTACAAAGTAATACTGAATATTCTGCAATGATTCAAAGCCTAAATTTTGAAAGTGAAATTAGTGATGAAGATATTACAGCTTTTGTTAAATTAATTTTTAATAAATAAAATATCAGATATAATTCTGATATTTTTAAATGCCAAAATATAATAAATTATTATGTTTGAATTATAAAAAAGATTGAATATTACAATATTTTAAAATAATTGAAACAGTATCAAAATTAATTGGTTTATCTGTAAAGAAAATAAAAGATATGTTACTATAATATTAGTTTTGTGTTATACTAATTATAGGAGTGATAAAATGATTGAAACACCACATATTAAATGTAATAAAGAAGATATTTCAAATGTTATTTTAATGCCAGGAGATCCTTTAAGAGCTAAATTTATAGCAGAAACATATTTAGAAGATTATAAATTAGTTAATAGTGTAAGAAATATGTTAGCTTATACTGGTTATTATAAAGGTAAAAAAATAACAGTTTTTTCATCAGGTATGGGTATGGCTAGTATGGGAATATATTGTTATGAATTGTATAAATTTTTTGATGTAAAATATATAATTAGAATTGGTTCTTGTGGAAGTAATAATAAAGATATAAAATTGTTAGATACTATTTTATCTACTTCAAGTTATACGGAAACTAATTTTAGTTATACTTATAGTTCAGTTGATGTTCATGAAGTTGAATCTAGTAAATATTTAAATAATATTATTTTAAATAAAGATAATACTATTAAACAAGGTAAAACTGTTTGTAGTATGGTATTTGATGCTTATATGGAAAATAGAGATGAATATAATAAAAGATTGCCTAAAGATATTATTGCTAGCGAAATGGAAGCTTTTGCTTTATTTTATATAGCTAAAATGTTAAAAAAAGAGGCTGCATGTTTACTTACTGTATCTGATTCTTTATATGATGAAACTAAGATTAGTTCTAGTGATAGACAAAATAATTTAAAACATATGATTGAAATTGCATTAGAAGCAAGTTTGGAGGTTTTATAATGGAATTAATGGATAAAGCTATTGAAGCTAAAAAAAATTCATATAGCCCCTACTCTCATTTTAAAGTTGGAGCTGCCCTACTTACTAAAGATGGTAAAATATTTACAGGATGTAATATAGAAAGTGTATCTCATACACCTACTTGTTGCGCTGAAAGGACTGCTTTTTTTAAAGCTATAAGTGAAGGATATAAAGAGTTTGAAGCTATTGCAGTAAGTGGTGATACAGAATATTGTTATCCTTGTGGAGTATGTCGCCAAGTTATGAGTGAATTTTGTGATAAGGATTTTAAGATTTATGTAGGAGATAAGGAATATACTTTAGATGAATTATTACCCTATTCTTTTGATTTGGAGAAATAACTATGAGAATGTATGACATAATAGAAAAGAAAAAAAACAAATTATCTTTAACTAAAGAAGAAATTGAATTTTTTGTTAATGGTTATGTTGATAATTTAATACCAGATTATCAAGTATCTAGTTTATTAATGGCAATTGTTTTAAATGGTATGGATGATTTAGAAGTAACTAATTTAACTTTAGCTATGGCTAATTCTGGGGATAAATTAAATTTAAATTTTAATGCTGTGGATAAACATTCAACTGGTGGTGTTGGAGATAAAACAACTTTAATTATTACACCTATAGTTGCATGTTTAGATTGCAAAGTAGCTAAAATGAGTGGTAAAGGTTTAGGTTATACTGGAGGGACTATTGACAAATTAGAATCAATACCTGGTTTTAAAGTACAATTAAGTGACGAAGATTTTATTAATCAAATAAATAACATTAATTTAAGTGTTATAAGTCAAACTAAGAATATAGCTCCAGCTGATAAAAAGATTTATGCCTTAAGAGATGTAACAGCTACAGTAGAAAGTATTCCTTTAATAGCATCTAGTATTATGAGTAAAAAAATAGCAAGTGGTGCTAAAAATTTAGTATTAGATATTAAAGTTGGTAGTGGTGCTTTTATGAAAAATATAAATGATGCTACTAAACTAGGTGAAACTATGGTCAACATTGGTAAGAATGCTTCTATTAATACAGTTGCCATTTTATCTAATATGAATAAACCATTAGGTAATAATATTGGAAATAATTTAGAAGTATTAGAAGCTATTGAAGTATTAAAAAATAATGGTCCTAAAGACTTAACTGATATATGTATTGAACTAGCTACATATATGATTAGCATTACTAAAGGTATAACTTATGATGAAGCTAAATCTAAAGTTATAGAAGTATTAAAAAGTGGTAAAGCATTAAATAAATTTTATGAACTAGTTAAATATCAAGGTGGCGATATTTCTAAATTAAATCATAATTCAAAATATGAATATAAAGTATATTCTAAAAAAAGTGGTTATATTACTAAAATGGATACTGCTAAAATAGGTAAAATAAGTTGTATGTTAGGTGCAGGACGAGTGAAAAAAGAAGATATAATTGATTATAATGCTGGTATTGTTTTAAATAAAAAAATTAATGATATTGTTAATGAAAATGATTTATTATGTACTTTATATACTGATAAAGAAATTGATTTAAGTAATGAATATTTGGATAGTATTGAAATATTTGATAATAAAGTTGATAACAATTTAATATTAGGAGTAATTAAATGAAAGAAGTAGTTAATAAATTAATAGGGTTAAATAAAACAATATCAACAATGGAATCTTGTACTGGTGGTTTCTTGGCTAATTCAATAACTAATATAGATGATTCTAGTAAAGTATTTAAATTTGGAGCAGTTACTTATTCTAATGAATATAAAATAAAAATGGGTGTAAATAGTAATATAATTGATAAATATACTGTTTATAGTATGGAAACAGCAAATGCTATGAGTAAAGCTATAACTTTATATACTAATTCTTCATATGGTGTAGGAATAACTGGAAAATTAAATAAACAAGATGATAGTAATCCTTATGGTTCAAATAATATTGTTTATGTAAGTGTTTATGATAAAGAAAAAAATCATAACTATACTATGACTATTGAAGATTTAATTGGTGATAGAGAATCAATAAAAAAACAAATAATTGATAGAATTGTTATTTTATTAAAAAATATTGTATAAATTTATAAATAAATAATCAATATTAATTTAGGTGATAAAAATGAAAAAATTAATATTGGTTATTTTTTTAATTATTTTGTTTTATGTATGCATAGGCCATGTATCTAGTTTAGCTATTCCATCTGATGCTTTAAGAATTAGAGTGATTGCTAATAGTAATTCAGAATATGATCAAGAAATCAAAAAAATAGTAAAAGAAAATATACAATATAAAATGTATGAATTACTTAAAAATACTAAAGGTGTAGATGAAGCAAGAAGAATTATTAATAATAATTTAGATAATATTGATAATGATGTTAAAACTACTTTACAGTTATTAGATTATGAATTAGGATATGATATTAATTTTGGATTAAATTACTTTCCTAGTAAGGAATATAAAGGAATTACTTATAATGAAGGTTATTATGAGTCATTAGTTATTACTTTAGGTGAAGGTAAAGGTGATAATTGGTGGTGTGTTTTATTTCCTCCTTTATGTTTGTTAGAAGCAGAAGAAAGTACAGAGGTAGAATATACTTCATTTGTAAAAGAACTACTAGATAAATATCTGTAGTTTTTATTTATAAATAAAAAACATGTAAAAAAATTAAAATTTTCTTAATAATAATATAGGCATTGAAATTAATAAAAAAATAATGTATACTTAATCTAAGGTAATAGAACTATCAAATAATAAGGAGGAAGAACTATATGAAAAATAAAAAATTAGGTTTTACACTTATTGAGTTACTGGCAGTTATTATTATTTTAGCTATAGTAGCACTAATAGCGACATCAATTGTATTAGATATAATATATGATGCAAGAATATCAGCTGGTAAGTCAGAAGCAAATATGATATTAGGGGGAATAAATAATTATTGTGCAAGTGAAGAAATGAAATATCAACTAGGTAATAGTTATACAAGAATATGTACATCAAGTATGGATAAAAATGATGTACCAACAATGGTAAATTTAGGCAATGCTGAAATAAAAGAAATAGCATATGATGGTAAAAAATTAACAACATTAGTTATAGAAAGTAATAATCATAAATTTACATTATGTCCAAGTAGAACATTTGCTATGGATGATGAAGAATGTGATGGTGAAGTAGCACTAGTTGGTGATTCAATTATAGAAAAAGCAAAAGAATTAGTGTATGAAAATAATGCATGTAGAACAGATGGAACAACATATCAATATATGGGTGGATGTTATATAAAAGGAACTCCAAACAATAATTATATATGGTATTCAGGATTTTTATGGCGAATCATGGGAATAAATGTTGATGGAGCAGTAAGATTAATAACAGATGAAAATGTAACAGCAATTCCTTGGGGAGCAGAAGGTACAGCTGAAAATTGGGATGGAAGTCATGCTAAAGATTGGTTAAATAAATATTTTTATCCAAGATTAAAAGGAAATGATATAATAAAAGAAGAAACATGGTGTAGTGAAACAACTACTGATAGTTCAAGTGCAAGAACAGCTTGTACAGATAATTTATCAAAAGAATCTGCTTATATAGGATTACTAACGCTAGATGAATATAATTTTGCAGGTGGTAGTAGTTCATATTTAAATATAGGACAATATCAATGGACAATGACACCATATAGTAGTTCTAGCGCTTGGTTCGTGAGCTACGATGGCTATGCCTACAGCCTTTCTGTTTCTAACTCGTCTGGCCTTCGTGCAGTTATAAATGTCAACTCTGATGTCACCATTACCGGTGGTAATGGTACTCTAGGGGCAACTTGGAGTAGTCAAGCAGGTCCATATATTCTAAACGAAGATAAAAGTATAGAAGTGACAGGAAAACTAAATGAGAATGCAACAAGTGGAGAATATGTGTTATTTGCTGGAAAAAAATATCGTATAGTAGATAAAGATAGTAATGGTAATACAAAATTAATATTAGATGGCTATTATGAAGAAACTGAAGGAACAGTATATGAAATGTCATATGGTTCAAATAATACATTTTCAAAAGATACGGGAATTGGACAAAAATTAAATGGAGATGTATTAAATTGGCTAACAAATAATAGTGAAAGTGAAAAAGCAAAATTAGTAAGTGATTATACATGGTATCAAAATAATTTTGATAGAGGCTATGATTATAAAGTATCATTAAATGAAGAAGATCCAACAAGAATTATCCAAGCAACAGTCGGATTAATAAGAGTTGGTGAAATGTTGGCGAGTCAAAGTAGTAGTATATTGGCAAAAGGATATACGACTGCAAGTAGTTATAATAATGTATATGAGTATTGGACAATGACACCATATACAAGTAGTTCTTTCGCTTGGTTCGTGTACAACTTTGGCCATGCCAACCGCAGTAACGTGTCCTACGGGCATGGTCTTCGTGCAGTTATAGTTGTCAACTCTGATGTCACCATTACCGGAGGTAATGGTACTTGGAGTAATCCATATCAAATTTAAAAAGAAAAATATGAAAAAAATAAGTACAAACGAAGAAAAGACACACCTTGCCGATGAAATGGGCAAGGTGAGGCTTAAGGTTTTGGTGTAATAATATACGTAGTTCTAACGCTTGGAACGTGAACAACAATGGCAACGCCAACAACAACGACGTGTCCAACACGAATGGCGTCCGTGCAGATTCCTTTTAAACTGTGATTTATATGATCAAGGTTGTATAAAACAAGAATTAGGAAACAATTATTATTCCCTAGGTTAACCTAAAAATATTTGGTAATTGTCAACAAGAATAAAAGTGGTTTAGTAGAGAAATCGAAAAATCGCTTTTTTTAATAATAGTATTGCTTACTATTTTTTTTTATTATATAATTGATATGGTGAGAATTATGGATAAAGTATATGATGAATTACTCAATAGATTAAATATAAAATATGGTGATGCAGTAGTAGTAGGTGTATCTGGTGGACCTGATTCTATGGCATTATTACATTTATTAATAAGATTAAAAAAAGCTTTGGATTTACAAATAATATGTGCTCATGTTAATCACAATACAGGAAGAAAAGGCCAATTTGAAGAACAAAAATTTGTTGAAAATTATTGTAAAAAGAATAGTGTTATATTTGAAACTATGACAATTGAAAAGTATGGAGATGATAATTTTCACAATGAAGCTAGAACAATTAGGTATAGTTTTTTTAATAATTTAATAAAAAAATATAATGCTAAATATTTATTTACAGCTCATCATGCCGATGATTTAATGGAAACTATATTAATGCGTATTGTAAGAGGTTCAACTTTAAAAGGATATAGTGGTTTTTCTAAGGTTGTTAAAATGGAAAATTACTATATAATAAGACCTTTAATTGAAGTTACTAAAGATCAAATAATTGCTTATTTAGATAAAAATAAAATTAAATATATGCAGGATTCATCTAATACTAAAGATGTTTATACGAGAAATAGATTTAGAAAATATATTGTTCCTCAATTTAAAAAAGAAGATAAATTAGTTCATGAAAAGTTTTATAAATTTAGTAAAGTTTTATTAGAATACAATGATTATATTGATAAACAAGTTAAGAAAAAATATAATAAAATATGTCCTGATAATGTTTTAAATATTGAAGAATTCAAAAAACAAGAAGAATTAATTCAAACTAAAATTATTTATATGATGTTAGAAAAAATGTATCAAGATGATTTAATGTTAATAACTGATAAACATTGTGAAATAATTCATAATTTAGTATTATCTAATAAAGCTAATGCAACTATTCATTTACCTAATAATATTGGAGCTATTAAATCATATAATACTTTAGAACTCGCTAAATTAGAAATTAAAAATAATATATATGAGATTCAAATTGAAGAATATTTAAACTTACCAAATGGTAAAAATATAGAAAAAGTTAAATCTTCTAAATTAGATGATAATAATATTTGTAGATTAGATTCTAGTTTAGTTAAATTACCTTTATATGTTCGTAATCGTCATGATGGCGATAAAATGACTGTTAAAGGAATGTTAGGTAGAAAAAAAATATCCGATATATTTATTGATTGTAAGATTTCAACTAAAGATAGGGAACTATGGCCGGTAGTATGTGATAGTGATGATAACATAATTTGGTTACCAGGATTAAAAAAATCAAAATTTTGTAAGGAAAAAGAAGAAAAGTATGATATAATACTTAAGTACTATTAAAAGGAGGAATTTATGAATAAAAAAGATGTAAAAAAAGGATTACTACCATATTTAGTTTTATTTGTAGTAATGCTTGGAATTCTTTATTTCTTTAATTTATCTAATACTAAAGTAAATCAATTTACTTATGATCAATTTATAACTCATATGGATAATAAAGAAATAACAGAAATATCTATTACACCACGTAGTAGTGCGGGTGTGTATGAAATAAGAGGTAAATTAAATAATTATGGTGAAAACGAAACATTTTATTTAAAAGTACCTTTATCTAATGAAGTTATAGCTAAAATATTAAATGCTGAAGAAAATTATGATTTTAAAATAACAACTTCATCAGATCCGGATTCAAGTGCATTGTTGTTATTTGTTTTAAATGTACTACCTATGATTATTATTTTAGGCGTTGGTTTTTATTTTGTAACTAGACAAATGGGTGCTGCTAATAAATCAATGGATTTTGGTAGAAGTAAAGCTAGACTTAGTGAACAAAATAATAAAGTAACATTTAAGGATGTTGCTGGATTGGATGAAGAAAAAGAAGAAGTTGCTGAATTAATTGATTTCTTAAAAAGTCCTAAAAAATTCCAAAGATTAGGTGCAAGAATACCTAAAGGTGTTTTATTAGTGGGTCCTCCAGGAACAGGAAAAACTTTATTAGCAAAAGCTGTTGCTGGTGAAGCTAATGTACCATTTTATTATATAAGTGGTTCTGAATTTGTTGAATTGTTTGTCGGTGTTGGAGCATCTCGTGTAAGGGATATGTTTAAACAAGCAAAACATAATGCGCCATGTTTAATCTTTATCGATGAAATAGATGCAGTAGGACGTCAAAGAGGTGCCGGTTTAGGCGGTGGCCATGATGAAAGAGAACAAACATTAAATCAATTATTAACTGAAATGGATGGTTTTGGAGCTAACGAAGGAATTATAATTATTGCTGCTACAAATAGACCAGATGTTTTAGATCCAGCTCTTTTGAGACCTGGTAGATTTGATAGACAAGTTCAAGTTAATTTACCAGATGCTAAAGGAAGAGAAGAAATATTAAATGTTCATGCTAAAGGTAAAACTTTCTCTAAAAATGTATCTTTAAAAAATATATCTGAAAGAACAGTAGGATTTAGTGGTGCTGATTTGGAAAACTTACTTAATGAAGCTGCACTATTAGCTGTTAGAAGAAATAAAGAAAGCATATCTATGCTAGAAATAGATGAAGCTCATGATAGAGTATTGATGGGACCAGCTAAAAAATCTAAAAAATATACTGAAAATGATAAAAAATTAGTAGCTTATCATGAAGCAGGTCATGCGGTATTAGGTATTAAATTAGATGGTGCTAATGATGTTCAAAAAATAACTATTATTCCACGTGGTTATGCTGGTGGCTATACAATGATGTTGCCTAAAGAAGAAAGATTTACTGCTACTAAACAAGAATTATTAGAACGTATTACTGGTTTGTTAGGCGGTAGAGTTGCTGAAGAATTAGTATTTAATGAAATAACTACTGGAGCTCATAATGACTTTGAGCAAGCTACTAAAATAGTTAGATCAATGGTAACTGAATATGGTATGAGTTCTTTAGGTCCACTTCAATTAGAACAACAAGAAGGTAGTGTTTTTTTAGGTAGAGATTATAATAAATCACGTAATTTCTCTGGTCAAGTTGCTTATGAAATCGATCAAGAAATGCGTAAAATTATGGATGATTGTTATAAAAAAGCTACGAAGATAATTAAAGATAATCGTGATTTATTAGATTTAATTGCTAATACTTTAATTACAAAAGAAACTTTAACTAAAGAAGAAATTGATTATTTAGTAGAACATAAATGTTTACCTCCAGCAGAGGAAGAACCAACTTTAGAAGAATTAAGAAATATTGCTAAAGAATTAAAAATTAAAGGTTACACTAAAATGAGTGAAGAAGAACTAAAAAATGCAATTGAAAATAAAGAACAATAATTTAAAAATGTAGATAAATAATTTCTACATTTTTTTGTAAAGTAATTTTATATGTAGTTTAATTGTATAATTGTCAATGATGTGAAACAAAATTTTCAATAAAAATTAATTCAATAATTGAGTTAATTTTTTTTGTTA
>CALVSQ010000018.1 GCA_944359085.1 uncultured Bacilli bacterium
ACCATTAATTTGCTATATATTATAAGCAATTAATTATATTATGGTGTCGTTCTTCTTATGCCCATTCGAAAAAGTATCTATTTTTGATATAAAATAAACTAAAAATATACTAAAAGTGCATCATTATTTAAATCAATACTAGATAAAAAAACTAATTATAATATCAAAACAGCAATATAAATAAATGATAAAGTAATAATTAATAACAAATTTATAATTTATAGTATTAAATTGTTATGAGTATGTTTTTGTTGAAAAAAATGATATAATATATCTACATATACATACCAATTTGAAAGTGGGGATAGTTTTGGGATTATTAGATTATTTTATTAAGAAAAAAATTAAGCAACAAAGCGACAACTTTGATAAAGATGCGTATGACAATTATAATAAAAGCAAAATAAAAGAATTTACTGACAAATATGATTTATCAACAAAGGAAGGTATAATGTCTATACCAATATCAGAGGCTACAAAATATACTGATGTTAATCAAAGTGTTGTTTTTATGCCAGAGCAAATTTTAATGCGAAAAGCAACTGAATATAAAAAAGCAAATAACTATGAATTGGCTATAATTTGTTTAAGAAAATCTAATGAACTTTTGAAATATTCACCGTTCAGTTATACAAGAAAAGATTATGAAAGATTAGTTGATATGATGGTTATTGCTGGTAAATACGATGAGGCAAGACAAGAACATAAAAAATTAAATGATGATTTAGGTACAAGATTGGATGAATTACGTGCCTTGCAAAACTTTGCAGTACAGACAAATAGTGAAAGTAGAGAATCTTATCAAAAAAGAATAATTGATCCATATATAGAAGAAGAAACTGATAGGGAACATTATTATTGGTTATTGGAGCATAAACCGAAGCTTGCACCAAAATCATTTGGTTCATACAGAAGGATGAAAAATCAAAATTCAAATACTTATAAAGAAATCATAAACGAAATAATCAAAGATGGATATGATTTAAATGATGTTACATTTTGGTTGTAATATTAATTTAATAAATTAAATATGGAAGTGATGTAAAATGAAAATAGGATTTAGAACACCAAATTTAAAGAAAAGGTTGCGGGCTAGGACTACTGGTAAAATAAAAAGAAAAGCAAAAAAGATGATAAATCCATTTTATGGGAAAAAGGGCGTAGGTTTCATTAAAAATCCAAGTAGGTCAATAAAAAATAGTATATATCACAAAGTCACAGTTGATCCAATCAACTTAACCACATCAAATATAAAAAGAACTTTTAAAAAACTAAATAGTGTTGAAAGTTTGAATTATAATAAAAAAACAGCATTGATTTTATGTGCCCTAGGATTTATAGGATTAGGTGGAATACATGATTTTTATTTAGGCAAGTTTGGGAATGGAATAGTTAAATTATTAACTATCAACTGGTTTTTAATTGGTACAATAATAGATTTAGTAAAGTTGTCGAATGATTCATATTAATTACCATTGAAATGATTTCTATAGTAAATTCCTTCCTCATTATAGAATATTAGCGCGAAAAGAAAAAAATTATGAATCAAAAAAATAAAAAATGGTAAATATCTTAATTGTTATTTAATATTATTTAAAAAATGTGATATAATTATTCTAGAAAATTAAATTAGAGGAGTAATTTCATGGGATTAATTAATGACTTTATAGCAATAGGACAAGCGCAAAAAATAAAAAATGGACAAGTTGCAAATCTTTCGATTTCACAAATTACAGGATTAATAACGAATATGTCTGATGCAAGAAGAAATTTAAGTGAAAAAGATTTTAAACAAGTATATAATTTATATAAGCAATTTAAAAAATGTAATAATAAAATGAAAATGGATTTAAATGGATATTATGAAACCGCAACATATATTATAAAGAAATTTGATGCAATTGCTCCATATGAAAAATATAGTGGCGGAAATGAATTAGAATTTTCATTTTTGATGGAAGAAATTCGTAACAACAGTGATAAAAAAGATATTTGCAAGGATATAAGTAAAAAGGAAGATTTAGAATATATTGATTACATTTTAAAAAATTCTATGGGTATGATAAACAAAGAAGATGCAACTGATTTTATGGTTGTTTTACATACATTCACCGATTTTGGAAAAGAAAAAGCTTTAGAAGAATTTGACTCAGTAGTTAACAAGATTATAAAAAGAAGTGATCCTGTAATGGTTATATCGTCAGTATCTTATTTGCTTGGAATTTTAAATTCTAATCAAGTTATAAATGAAGAAGAAATGAATTGTTTAGGTAATAAATACGAAGCAATTGCGCTTGATTTAATGATGAAAAATAATAATTAAAATTAATTTTAAACTTATTGAGCAACTTTAAAATAGTTGCTTTTTTTATGTCTTAAATTAATTAATAGAAAGGAGAAATATTATGTTTTATAGAGAAGAAAAACTATTTAATTATACTAAGATGAGTAACTATCATTTAAAAGATAAGAATTTATCTTTAAAAGCTAAAGGTTTATTTTCTATTATCTTAAGTTTACCTGATAATTGGCATTTTAGTAATGAAGGATTATGTTCGTTATGTAAAGAAGGTAAAATGGCAGTAAACACTGCCATTAAAGAATTAAAAGATAATGGCTATTTAAAACTTATTAGAAAACAAAATTCATTAGGTAAATTTTATTATGATTATGAAGTTTATGAAAATCCACATATCCAGTTAGGTCATATAGATTTACCATTTACGGATAAGTAGATGTAATAAATAACTTAATTATAAATAACTAAAAATAATTGATAAAAACGATAAAACCAAAAAGTAAAAAAATTTATAAAAAATGCTTGCAAAAATTATTTTTTTAAGTGATTAATAGATAAACAAAAAAATAGTGTTATTTATATGTAGTTTGGGTTTTAAGAAACTTTATATGTTCATTTGAATAGTTATTAATACTAAAAAATAATGTTTCTTAAAATGCCATTAAATATAGTTTAAATGGAGGAGATAAAAATGAATGTAATGATTAAAAAATTAATAGAAAGTTTAGATAATTTAGAAAAGAAAAATCAAATAAAATTTATATGTTATGTTTTAGATTCTTGGGATAACAAATTAATAAATAGTTCAAATACATGTAATCCTAATTTAGAAGATACTAATATAGAAATATTTAATCCATTACTAATTGGATATTCTAATAATTTAATTAAAGCTATTAAAAGCTATCTAAATTATAATTACAATTCGTTTTATCGTTTTTATCAAAAAGGTATAGAAGATATGTTATCTAATTTTGAAAAGTTATCATATGAAGATAAAACTATCTTTTTAAAAGAATTGTTCTTGTTTTTAGAACAAAATAATTTATTACCAGATAATATTGATGGTTATATTGTTGCTAGAAAAATTATGGATTATCAAAGTAATTAAATTTGTTATTTGAAAACTTAATATCTTATTTTGTAAGCTACTTAGGTTTTCAGATATTTTGTAGAACTTAAGGGCTTAAGTTCTTTTTTTTATTTAATTAAATAAAATGAAGAAGGAGGATAAGATATTGGAAAATATAATTAATAAATCTATTGAAATAGAAATTAAAATAAAATTAATAGAGTATTTGAAACGAAATAAATTTATAAATGAAGAGATGTACTCTTTTGTTATGAATAAATTAATTAAAGTTTAAGTAGGGAGACGAGATTATGGATCTATATACAGTTAGGAATAATATAATGAAAGGAATACCACTTCAAGAATTAAATTTAAGAGTTTGTTTTTATGCTCGTGTATCTACTGAAAAAGATGAACAAATAAATTCTTTAAAAAATCAGATAACTTTCTTTAATGATTATATAAATAAAATTCCTAAATGGGAATTTGCGGGTTCATATATCGATGAAGGTATTAGTGGTACTAGAGTTTTTAAACGAGAAGAATTCTTAAAAATGATTAGTGATGCTAAAAATAGTAAGTTTGATCTAATTTTAACCAAAGAAATATCAAGGTTTTCTAGAAGTACATTAGATAGTATTAAATATACCCAAGAATTGCTTGCTAGTGGAGTTGGAGTATATTTTTTAAATGATAATATTAATACTATATTACCAGATTCAGAGTTAAGACTTACTATTATGGCAAGTGTTGCCCAAGATGAGGTGCGAAAATTATCAGAAAGAGTATCATTTGGTATGAAAAGAAGTATTGATAATGGTAATGTTTTAGGATGCTCTAATATTTATGGTTATGAAAAAGATAATGGAAAATTAGTTATTAACGAAAAAGAAGCTGAAATGATTAAAATAATTTATGATAGATATGCAAATACAAATGATGGTTTATCTAAAATATCAAAGTGTTTATATGAATTAAATTACAAAACCAAAACTGGCAAAAGATTAGATACAACTATTATTACTAGAATAATTGAAAATCCTAAATATAAAGGATATTACTGTGGTAATAAAACAAAAGTACTAGATTATAGGACTAAAAAGAAAAAGAAACTAGATAAAGATAATTGGATTATCTATAAAGATTATGATAAAGTACCCCCAATTGTATCAGAAGAATTATGGGAAAGGGCTAATATCAAATTAAGAAAAAGACAAAAAAGTTATTTAAATAAAATAGAAGATAAAACAATATTTCATAATCGTTATACTTATTCAGGAAAAATATATTGTGGTGTTCATAATGTTACTTATCATAGAAATAGTGCTGGTAAAAGGAAAAATAATCCTGTGTGGGAATGTCAAGTATATCGAAAAGAAAGTTTAAAAGGGTGTACTAATAATAGAGTAAATGAAGGCGAATTAGATGAATTATTTAAAAGTATTATTTCTAAACTTTATCTTGATAAAAAAATAATATTTGATAGTCTTATTAAAGAATGTAAAAGCTATTTATTATCTAAAAATAGTGATAACGAAATAAAGGCTTTAGAATCTAAATGTGAAGTTATAAAAAATAAAAAAGACAAGTTATTAGAACTTGTAATGGATGGATACTTAGAAAATATTGACTATAAAAAACAAGTAGATAGTTTAAATTTAGAGTTAAATGAATATTTAGATAAAATAGACAACTTAAAAAATAATAAGTTAGATGAATATTTAATTGAAAAAGAAATAAATAGTATAAGAGAAAATTTAGAACATTCAATTGAAGATGAAATGTGTTTAAGTGATATATTTAATTCATTGGTAGAAAAAATAATCGTTAATAAAGATGAAGATAATCCAAAAAAAATAAAATTAGATATTATTTTTAAAACTGGAACAATATCAAAAGCATCCAGTAATAATTTAGGAAAAAAGTATCATTTAGAGGAGTACCTCACAACAAGTAACAGCAGTATCCGCAGCAATTAATGGCGGAAATTTATATACTCCTTATATTGTTAAAAGTTTAAATGAGCCTGAAACTAATTCTGTAATAGTTGAAAATAAGCCTAGTGTAGTAAGAAAAGTAATAACAGAAAATACAAGTGCTAAAGTAAGATATGCTTTAGAAAGCGTTGTTGCTAATGGAACAGGCCGAAACGCTTATATATCTAATTATCGTGTAGGTGGAAAAACTGGTACTGCACAAAAAGTTGAAGATGGTAAATACTTAGTTGGTAATTATATAACATCTTTTATGGGATTTTTACCAGCTGATGATCCAGAGATTGTTGTATATATAGCTATTGATAATGCTAAAGGAGTAACTCAATATGGTGGTACTATTGCAGCTCCTATTGCTAAGAATGTTTTAAATTCGGCTATTTCTGCTCTAAATATAAAAGAACGATATGATGGTATGACTAAAGAATATAATTATGGTGATAAAAGATATTATACAGTCCCTAATGTGATAGGCATGGACACAAAAGAAGCTGTATCAAATTTAAAAGAATTTAAAGTGGAATTTAGTGGTAGTGGTAGTAAAGTAATTCATCAATCACCAAGTGAAGCAAGTTATTTAGCTGAAGGTGAAACGATAAGATTAATGTTAGGAGATGAATAATGTTAACTAAAGTTGCTTTTGTTGTAATGCTAAGTTTTGTTTTATCCATTATGTTAGGTTTTTTAATAATTCCATTTTTAAAAAAGAAAAAATTAGATCAAATATTAAATAGATATTTAGAAGAAACTCATAAGAAAAAAAATGGTACACCAACAATGGGAGGAATTATTTTTATAATTTCTACTATAGTAATTATATTTTTATTGTTAATATTGGATATAATAGAGTTAAATTATAGTTTAATAATAGTTATGTTTACTTTTATAAGTTATAGTTTAATTGGATTTATTGATGATTATTTAATTATAATAAAAAATAATAATAATGGTTTAAGTGAAAGCTCTAAATTTGTTTTACAATTATTTGTAGCTGTAATATTTTTTTATCTATTCATGAAAGCTGGTAATGAGCCATTGTTATGGATTCATACCCTTAATTTAAGATTAGATATTGGTTGGTTATATGGTTTGTTTATATTATTTGTTTTAGTGGCATCTAGTAATGCTGTTAATTTAACAGATGGTTTAGATGGATTAGCTGGCGGATTATCTATAATTGCTTTTTTAACGTTTGGAATTATATCTTATGATACAGGATGGTTAGAAGGATATGAAAGTGTAGCTTTATTTTGCTTTTCTTTAGTTGGAAGTATTTTAGGATTTTTAGTTTTCAATAGTAATCCAGCTAAGATTTTTATGGGAGATACTGGTTCTTTAGCTCTAGGAGCAACTTTGGGAAGTATTGCTATTATTACTAGACATGAATTATTGTTAGTTTTAATAGGAATAATTTTTGTTATTGAAACATTAAGTTGTATAATTCAAAGAACATATTATAAATTTACAAAAAAAAGATTATTTTTAATGACTCCTATTCACCATTCGTTTGAAAAAAAAGGTTGGGAAGAACATGATATAGTAAAATTATTTTGGATAATAGGTTTAATTGCTTCATTATTTGCTTTAACCTTTGGTGTTATAATATAGTTGAATATTTAAACAAAATATTATAAAATATAATTGGTGAAACTATGATAGAAAAATATATATCTATTGTTGATGAAATTAGTTTAAAATATAATTATCCAGATAATATAAAACATTTATTATATGTAATATTACCAGCATTTGTAATTAAGTATAATAAAGAACATTTTATTATTAATTGTTTAAATAATATACCTATTATTATAACCGGTAAGGAAGAACCTAAAATTCAAGCATTGTATATAAGTTATCCTTATTTGGAAGAAACTGTTAAAACTAAAAAGGCAATTTATTTAAATAGATATAACAATATTCCATTTTTACAATTATTGGATAATTTAATTCATGAATTAAATCACGCTATTAATTCTTATCAAAATGAAATAATATTAGAAAAAGATTATTTTTATTTAAGAACAGGATTAACTAAAACTAAATATAATTTAAAAGATTTTAAAATAATTGATAAAAACAGAAGTTATGTTTTAGAAGAAATAATTAATTCTAAACAAACAGAACAATTAATTAATATAATATCTAATTTAAAAAGTGATAATGAAATTATAAATAATACTATATATGCTGTTAAAAATAGTATTAATGGTGATTATATATCACCAGCTTATTATAGTTTAAAATATTATTGTAAAAAATTGTTAGATAATAAAACCTTTTTATTAACTTTAGAAAATTTAAGAATAAATGGTAATATAGATGATATTGAATATTGGTTTGATGGAATATATGGTGAAAAAGGTTATCAAAATTTAATTAATAATTTATATGAATTAAAAGAATTGCAAAATAAAAAAGGATTTTTAATAGAAAGAAAAATAAATAAATTAGCTATCAAATTAATCAAAATTAGTGATCAATTTAATAAAAATTCTAATTTAAAAGCATGAATTATGCTTTTTTATTTTTCATAAAATTAATAGGGGGATAATTATGAAAAAATGTAATTTAACTTTATTAATTAGTGTAATAATAATAAGTGTATTTGGTGTATTAATGATTTATTCTGCCTCTTACATATGGTCAGAATATAAATACGGAGATGCTTTAAAATATGTTAAAAATCAAGGACTATTTCTTATTGTAGGAATTGTTTTGATGATTATAATAAGTAAAATAGATTATAAGATATATTTAAAAAAATCAAACTTAATTTTAATTAGTTGTTTAATATTATTGATATTAGTTTTAATTCCTGGCATAGGTACTGTTCGAAATGGTAGTCGTAGTTGGTTTGGTATTGGTTCATTTGGTATTCAACCTAGTGAGTTTACCAAATTAGGATTACTTATATTTGTATCTAAATATTTAGCTTATAGTGAAAAAGCGACTAAATCATTTAAAGGTATATTACCAATTTTAGGAATTCTTATGTTAGTATTTGGCCTTATTATGTTACAACCTGATTTTGGAACAGGCACTATTATTGTAATGTCTATAATTGGTTTATTATTTGTAGGTGGTGTAGATTTTAAATATTTTATTAGACTAGGTATTGTTGGTGTAATAGGGATAGTAGGATTAATTTTAGCTGCTCCTTATAGGCTTAGTCGTATATTATCATTTTTAAATCCTTGGAGTGATCCATTAGGTAGTGGATTTCAAATTATTCAAAGTTTATATGCCATAGGTCCGGGTGGATTATTCGGATTTGGAATAGGTAATTCAAGACAAAAACATTTCTTTTTACCAGAACCACAAACTGATTTTATATTTTCAATAATAAGTGAGGAATTAGGTTTTTTAGGTTGTTTAATTATTATAACTTTATTTGTTATTATTTGTTATAATGGATTTAAAATATCTCGTAATTGTAATGATTTATTTGGTAAATATTTATCATTTGGAATAATATTTCAAATAGGATTTCAAGCTTGTTTAAATTTAATGGTTGTAGTTGGTTTAATACCTGTTACAGGGTATACAAGAAATTGGGAAAAAATAACAAAAGTCGTGTAAACCTTTATAAATAAAGGTAAAAACACGATTTTATTTTAATAAAAAAACACAAAAAAATATCAAAACTAAAGAAAAATCTTATTTTATGGGATTTTTTACAAAAATATAGCAACGATGCATTGTTGGTAAACACAGGAAAGTTTATGAGAGTTGGACTTTGAGATAAATTTTTGTTAAATCAAACTGATATAACAGGCTATTGTATAATATGAGAATATATTTGATTGTTAAATTATCAAAATTTACTTAAAGATATTGACAAAAAATAAGAAAAATAGTATTTTATTTTACAAGAAAAAAAGGAACTATAAAACATGAATTTAGAAAAATACAATATAATTAAAAATAAATTTATATCTTCTTATAGAGAAAAAATATTAGGGCTAAGAGATTATTATGAATCTAAAGCTTTTGATATTTCTATAAAAGAATTTAATATGTTGAATAAAAAATATCGAGATTATATAATTGAAATGATTAATGAGCTTGGTTGTATATTTAAAAATTTTTATAATATTGATTTTTGTATAACATTAAGTGGTAGTTTAGCAAGAAACTCTAATAACTTATTTAGTGATATAGATATTAATTATTTAACAACTTCACATAATTATCAAGATATTATAGATATTGAAGATAAAATAAATTATATATTACAAGAAGTATTAAAATTTAGAGGTAAAGATAAATTACATAGTATGGTAGTGTATTTGCCTTTAATAGATGAAAAAAAGATAAGTGCCATAGATAATAATGAATATGTCCTTAATTTTATAGATGGAAAAATAAAAGTTAAATGTAGAGAGAATGCGGAACAATTGATGTATGAAACATATAATTCTACAAGAAGTATATATGATGTAATTAATTATTTTAATAAATATGATAATGAATTTAATATTAACGAATGGACATATTGTTTTGAATTTATTTTTAATAAAAAATATTTAAAAATATATAAAAAATATAGAAATGAATATAGGAAAAATAATAATATAAATATATTTATAGATAATTTATTAAATGATATAAAAAGAGATGATAATTACTTAGATGAAGATTTGACTTATGTAGAAAATGCTTTATTAAAAAAAATATATAAAACAACTGTATTATTTAATTTTTATAAATTATTAGCTATATTTTATAGATTAGATAAAAATGTAATTAAATTTAATATAGATTGTTTTTTTAATGAATCAAACATATTAGATAAAAATTTATTTAATTTATTTAATGAATATTTAAAGTCTATACAAGATTTACAATTGATACTTGATAAAAAAAATATAGATTTAAGTTCTCATTCAAATGTTATATTTGATATAAATAGTATAAATGAAAGTTATAAAGTTTTAACTAATAGAGAAAATATATTAAAAGATTTGAATACTAAAAAGAAAAATTTATATAATAAATGTATTTTAATTTTAAGGAGGTTTTAAAATTGAAAGGTGAAGAATTTTTAATATCAACATTACCAATAAAACCACAAAAGGAAACTAATATTGGCATGCTTTTATCTCCAACTATAATGGACTTTGTTGGGGATGTTCTTGAAGCAAAAAAGAATATTGGATTTAATATAATCCATAGTTATGAACAAAAGGATACTGAATTAGATGGTTATTTAGATACTATTAGTAAATCTAAAATAGAATATGATTCAATATTTGTGGACAAAGATCACGATACTCAATTGTTGGAGATAGTAGATAAAATGTATCATGATGGATTTTTAAAAATAAAACAAAAAGAAAAAATAAGATGTGAATGTGGAAGAGTAGATATGATTCCATCATCAGTTAATAATGGTAAAATATACAGAATAGAAAACGGCAATATTATATGCAATTATTGCAATCAAGTATGTTCCACGTATATAGAAAAATCGTTAGTATTTGAATTAAAAGATGATGTGAAAATTCCTTCTATATGTCCTCCATATTTAAAAAAAGAGATGAATGCATTTATTAGGGCTTTTAATAATTCAGATATTTTAGTTTCAAAAAATAGAAATACTGGATATGTAATAGATACCTTGTCTGGACCATTTAATATAGATGTTGATTTTGTTTGGAGTAATTATTTTAAATTGTATGATAATTCTAAGCAAATCTATATTGCTAGTAATCATCAATTGTTTTTGATGTTTTTAATGAGTTATTTAGCTCAAAAAACATCTAATAAAGAACTTGTGTTTATTGCTAATCCATATTTGAATGTAGATTTAAAAGAAGCTAAAAGGCAATATCAATTAAGAGCATTAAAAGAATATAAACAATTATTATTATTATATAATTTTAGATGGCAAAATAAGAATTGTAATTGGTCTTCTACAAATACTACATATTTAAATAATATTAGTGATACTAAATTAAGAAATCTTTATAATGCTATGATAATTTCTTCTAAGGAATTATTAGAAAGTGATTTACCATTAGAGGAATTAATATTTAAAATATTAAATGAAAAAAGTAATATGCAAAATAATATTAAAGAAATGAAAAGATTATATAAGGAAGGTAGATTATGAAAATAATAGATAAGATTATTAGTGAAGATAAATTATCAGCTAAAGTTTTGCAAGCAACGGATGATAATTTTGTGATTGAAACAGGTGTTTTTGATGATGGAAATACATGTCACTTATGTGTTTCTTGTCAAATTGGATGTCCTATATCATGCCAAATGTGTTATAATGGAATAAATAAGAATTATCATAGAAATTTGACCAAACAAGAAATTTTAGATGAGATTGGTAATATTATTGAACAGTTTGAATTGTTAAAGAAATATGATTATTTATGTTGTAGCTTCATGGGTGTTGGAGAACCAATGTTAAATTATGATAATGTTCTAGCTGCTATACAAGAATTAACTGAAAGAGATGAAAGAATATATTTTGCGCTTGCTACAACATTACCATATTCAAAAGATATAGTTAAATTAACTGAAGATTTTAATAACATTAGACAATTCAAGCTTACTATATCATTACATGCACCTAATGATAAAAAGAGAAAAGAATTAATACCTTCTCATTCTTCTTTTGAAGAATTAAGAAAGGCAATGAATTATTATAAAAAACATAGTATTCACAAAGCTGAATTTAATTATGTATTATTAAAAAAATTTAATGATTCAGATGAAGATTTTTATGAATTACTTGAATTTTTAGAAGATGATGATAGATTAAAAATTAGTAGTTATAATCCAATTGAAGGTGGAAAATTTGAGAAAGCTACTGATGATAGATATTTAAGGTTACATAGATTATTAGATAAAAGAAACATTCATAATTCTAAATTTGAAAGTGTAGGGGATAAAATAGATGTTGGATGTGGACAAATGGCAGCAAAAAAATTGATAAGGAGGTAATGTTATGTATAGTATACTATTTAGTAGAATAGAAATCGGGATGAATATAGTTAAAGATAGAATGTTAGAAATATTACCTAAGAATCCTAAAGTGGCTATATTTCCTTGGGCATTTCCAGTTGAAATAGATGCCGATAAATTAGATAATGATTTTTTTAAAAAAGGTGAAAGAAGATATAATAGATATATAAATGAACTAAAAAAAATTGGTATAGAGGAAAGTAATATTACTGTATGTAATTGTTATAGTGATTCTAAGGAAAAACTTAAGAATATTATTAAAGAATCAAATATATTATTATTACCTGGTGGTAATCCAGAAATGTTTTTTAAAAAAGTACTTCATGATACTGAGATATTTTATGATATAAAGTATTTTGATGGATTAATAATTGGAGAAAGCGCTGGGGCAGAACTTCAATTAAAAAGATATTTCATTACCGCAAAAAATAATTTTTATAAATATTTTGCATTCTATGACGGATTTGGAATATTAGATGATCCATTTTATATAGATGTACATACAATAAACAATAAAAGATATTTAGATTCATTACAAAAAGTTTCTAATGATACTCAAAAAAAAGTGTATGCAATATTTGATAACGGAGCACTAATTTATAACAGGATAAATAAAAAATTAGAAATATTTGGCAATGTTAAAGAATTTAATCCAAATAAATAAAAGATGAAACAACAATTATTTAAGTTATGTTTATTATAAAAGTAAATGGTACAAGAAAAATTTAATTAAATATGTATTCAATTAATGGTAATAAAAATAAATATTCGAATTTGGATATTTATTTTTTTATATATATTAAAAACATAAATTTGTTAAAGAATTACTTTACCATTTGTAGTCAGCAAGAGATAAATAGTAAAAAATAATTTATAAATTATTTTAATGTCTTAAAATTTAATTTGTTTGCATATTTTTTTTATTATAAAATAAGTTTTATCGAGGGGAAAATAATATGATAAATCAACTTAAAAATGATTCACATTTTAATATTGAATATAGTTTTAATGAAGAAGGTAAAAAATTAAAAGAAATAATAGAAGAGTTATTCTTATTAAATTTAAAAGAATTAAATATATAAAATAATATAAAAGTTATGAGATTTTGGTAAAAAATATAATTAAATCATGCTATAATTTATATAGCACAGAACTCTCATAACTTAATAAAGGAGGCTAGAAAAGTTATGAGAAAATATAAGTGTGGAAGATATTTAAGATTATCAAAAGAAGATGAATTAAAAAAGGATGAAAGTTCATCAATTGCTAGTCAAAGAATGATTATAGAATCTTTTGCTAAATTTCAAGGTTTGGAAGTTATAAAAGAATATATCGATGATGGCTTTTCAGGAGGAAACTTTGATAGACCTGGCTTTAAAAAAATGATAAAAGACATAGAAGATGGTGTCATAAATTGTGTAATAACAAAAGATTTATCTCGTTTAGGTCGTGAACTATATCAAACAGGCAGATATATAGAAGAATATTTTATTGATAACAATATTAGGTATATTGCAATTAATGATGGTTATGATTCTCTTCTTGGAGATAATATGTTGTCTATGCGTTTAACATTTAATGATTTTACATTAAGAGATGTATCAAAAAAGGTTAAATCTTCTCTTACTGCAAAACAAAAAAATGGAGAGTATATAGGAACTTATCCTAAATATGGATATTTGAAAGATCCTGCTGATCACCATAAATTAATAATTGATCCTGTTGCATCACTTGTAGTTAAAAGAATGTTTGAAATGGCTAGGCAAGGAAATAGTTGTTATAAAATAGCATCAGTACTAACTGAAGAAAAAGTTCCTATTCCAATAGTCTATAAGAAAGAATCTAGAGGAGCTTTAATTACAGATAATGATGGATTTGGAATATGGCGACCACAAACGATTAGAGATATATTAACAAGTGAAATGTATATAGGAAATATGGTACAAAATACTTATAATAAGGTAAGATATAATTCAAAAAGAATAAGGGCTACAAAAAAAGAAGAATATATAATTGTAGAAGGAACGCATGAACCTATTATTGATAAGGAAACATTTGAACTTGTTGGTAAATTAATTTCTTCAAAAAGTTTGCGAAAGCAAAGAGAACAAAAAGAAAAATATTTGTTTACGGGTTTATTAAAATGTAAAGAATGTGGTCATAATATAAGTATTTTGAAGAAAAAATGTAAAAAAAGTAATTCACATTATACTCAATGTAATGGGTATAGTAAAAAAGGAAAATATGGTGTTTGTAAAATTCATAGAGTTAATTATAATTTATTAGAGGAAGATTTAATTAAAATAATTAATGAAATATGTGATTCTTATTTGAAAGAATATAATAATAAAAAACTTACTTATGATGCTAATAAATTATTAGAATCAGAGATAACAAAACTTCAAAAACAAATTGATATTTTAACCAAAGAAATAAGTAAATATGATACTTTGATCGAGCAAATTTATATTGATAAAGTAGGTAATAAAATACCTGAAAAAACTTTTGATAGTTTGTTAAGTAATTATAATGAAAAATTAGAAATGTCTTCTACAAAGAAAAAAGAATTGTTAGAACAAAAGGAAAAAGTTGAGACAACAATTAAGAGATTTGATTTTGAAAGTTGTAAAACTGCAGTAAGATCATTTCTTAAAACGAAAAAAACGAGTAGAGAATTGATAGTTAATTTAGTAGAAAAAGTTGAAATTGATAATAATAATAATATTAAATTGTACTTTAAATTTCCAGAATTAACATCATATTTAAGGTGATTTTTTTTAAAAACTTTTGTTTACCAAAAAACTTGCAACCATCTTTTTAGTTTACCAAAAAACTTGTAAGGGGTGTTACATTACCATTTTTGTCATATGGTGGATCTTCTTTGCTAATTACTTTATGTAGTATAGGAATAGTTTTAAATATTAGTAGAAAAAAATGTAAATTTTATTAAAATAATTGTTATAATATAATAAAGAGGTATGTTGTATGAGAATTTTACATTGTTTTAATTGGAAATTAATTGATATAATTCCAAATTTAGAAAGAATAAAAGATCAAGGATTTGATGCAATTCAAATTAATCCAATTCAACCACTTAAAGAAGATGGAGTGCAAGAATGGTGGATGTCTTATCAGCCAATAAGTTTTAAGATAGGTAATTATTTTGGGACAAAAGAAGATTTAAAACGATTATGTGAAGAAGCTTCAAAGTATGATATTAGAATATTTGCTGATGTTGTTATAAACCATATGGGAGCTGATGAAAGAGATAATTTTAAACCTCATTCTAAAGTAGATCCTTGTTTGCTGAAACCGGAATATTGGAAAAATAAAGCTAAAGTTAAAGATTGGAAAAATAGGCAAGACGTTATTCATAATTGTATAGATTTACCTGGATTAAATGTATATAATAAAGATGTTGAAGATATGATAGTTAAATTTTTAAATGAATTAGTTGCATGTGGAGCAACAGGATTTAGGTTTGATGCTGCTAAATCAATAGGATTACCTAGTGAAGGATATAGATTTTGGCCTAATATAATTTATAGGTTGGATAAATATGGATTATTTTTGTATGGTGAAGTTATATTTGAAGAGAATAGAAATATTTTAGATGAATATGCAAATTATATGCATGTGTTAGGTAATTATGATTGTTCAGATAAAAATCAAATGGTTAAATATGTTGAAAGTCACGATACATTTTTAAGCGAAGGTCAATTAGGATATACAAAATTATTAGATAGCTCTATTATTTTAAATAGTTATTGTAGTTTGGTTAATTATTTTAATAATACATTATTCTATATTAGACCATTTGATGACACTTGGAAAAGTAAAAAAATAAAAGAAGCTCATAATCGTTGTATTTTAGAACAAGAAAAAATTTTAAGATATCAAAGGAGAAATGGATGATTAAAACTAAAAAACAAGGGTTATTAATAGTTATTTCAGCACCTTCTGGAGCTGGAAAGGGTACAATAATTAATAAAATGCTAGAAAAAAATAATAATTTATGGCTTTCAGTATCAGCAACAAGTAGACCAATGAGAACTAATGATATAGAAGGCAAAACATATTATTTTTACACAAAAGAAGAGTTTGAAAATAAAATTAAAGAAAATTATTTTTTAGAGTATGCTAGTTATGCAGATAATTATTATGGAACGCCTAAAAAATATATACAAGAACATTTAAATAATGGGGAGGATGTAATTTTAGAAATAGAAATACAAGGTGCAATGCAAGTTAAAAAATTAATACCAGAAGCATTGTTTGTGTTTATTATGCCACCATCTTTAAAAGAATTAAAAAAAAGATTAGTAAGTAGAGGTACTGATACCAAAGAAAAAATATTAGAAAGATTTAAAATTGCATATCAAGAAATGAATGAAGTTACTAAATATAATTATGTTGTTGTTAATGATGAAATAGAAATTGCTGCTGACAAAATATTATCAATTATTAAGTCTGAAAAATGTCGTGTAGATAGAATAGAAGAAGTATTTTTAAATACAGAAGAGGAATACATGCACGAAATGTTGATTGATAAGGATTTAGATAATAATTCTTTAGAAATAAATTAAAAAATATGGGATTTCCCATATTTTTTCTAATTTATTCTAGTTATTGAAACACATCCTGAATACAAATCGTTTGGCACTAATTCGAAATCAACATCTGAAGCATTTACTAATCTATAACTACCTCCAGCTGTAGCTTCAAAAATAGCATTTCCATTAATTGTTCCAGTTTGACAACATGATACTTTGTCATGAGTTGATGAATGAGCTATTAATTCAACATTTGGCCAAAATTTTCTAAATTCTATACTTAATGCTTTATCTTCACATTCTTTTCCTTTGTTTCTAACATTAACCCACCAATGAATTGTATATATTCCTTTTTCTGGTATTGAAAAATCACCAGTTATTGGACTATATGATATTTTATTTGAGATGTTAGTATTTTGAAATAAAATTGGATTTTGTTTTGAAACTGTTGAATTTGATAAATCATGTACCATAGCATAACTTTGGAATGATGATCCGGTAGGTCCAGTTGCACCAGTAGCACCTTGAGGTCCGGTAGGTCCAGTGGCTCCAGTAGCACCTTGAGGTCCAGTAGGTCCAGTTGTTCCAGTAGCACCTTTTGGTCCGGTAGGTCCAGTTGCACCAGTAGCACCTTGAGGTCCGGTAGGTCCAGTGGCTCCAGTAGCACCTTGAGGTCCAGTAGGTCCAGTGGCTCCAGTAGCACCTTGAGGTCCGGTTTGCCCAGTAGCACCAGTTACACCTTGAGGTCCGGTTGGCCCAGTTGCACCAGTAGCACCTTGAGGTCCAGTAGGTCCAATTGGCCCTTGAATTCCATCAGCACCAGTATCTCCGGTTCTTCCTTGAGGCCCAGTAGCTCCAGTAGCCCCTTTTGGTCCAGTACATCCACATGGTCCAGTAGGTCCAGTTGGCCCAGTTGGTCCAGTAGGACCAGTTTCACAAATATCAATTAAACATTTTATTACTTGACAAAGACAATCGTTATCACAATTAGAATTATATTCAGTTAAATTGTTATCCATATTTAATTCTCCTTTCGTTTATATATTATGTTTAAACTTAAAATTTGAATAAACAAATAACTATCATTGTAGAAATACTTATTTTTTTGATATAATTATATAGGTGAGAAGTATGAGTAAAATAAAAATAATGGATGAGATTTTAGCTAATAAAATAGCAGCAGGAGAAGTTGTTGAAAGATGTGCTTCAGTTGTAAAAGAATTGGTTGAAAATAGTATTGATGCTAATAGTAGTGAAATAAAAATTGAATTAAAAGAAGCAGGTACTAGTTTAATTAAAGTAACTGATAATGGAATAGGAATGGATAAAGAAGATGCAATTCTTTCTTTTAATAGACATGCTACAAGTAAAATAAAAAATGAATCTGATTTATACAATATTAATACTTTAGGTTTTAGAGGTGAAGCTTTAGCTAGTATTGCTTCAGTTAGTAATGTATTGCTTAAAACTAGTCAAGGAGAAATAGGAACACTAGTTAATATTAAAGGTGGTAAAATAATTAAAGTTGAAAATACTGAAGCTAGAAAAGGTACTGTTTTTGAAATAACTGAATTGTTTTACAATACACCTGCTAGATTAAAACATTTGAAAAGTTTATATACTGAACTTGCTAGTATAACTGATTATGTTAATAAAATTGCTTTATCTCATCCAGAAATTAGATTTACTTTAATTAATAATGGTAATACTATTTTAAAAACAGATGGTTCTAACAATTTACTTAAAACTATAAGTAGTATATATGGCATGGATGTAGCTCGTAAAATGTTAGAAATAAACAATGAAGATGATGACTATATTATAAATGGTTTTATTAGTCTACCTGAAGTAAATAGATCAGGAAGAAATCATATTATTACTTTAGTAAATGGTAGAGTAGTTAGAAATCAAGAATTAAATAAAATAATTAATGATAGTTATCATTCTTATAAACCAGATAATAGATATCCTATCGTTGTTATAAATATTGAATTAGATCCTAGTTTAGTAGATGTTAATATTCATCCTACTAAAATGGATATTAAATTTAGTAAATTAGAAGAATTATTAGATTTAGTAAAAAAAACAATTATTAATAAATTAAATAAGCAAACGTTAATTCCTGTAATAGAACAGCCGATTAATGATTTTAATGAATCAATTATTAAAGAAAAAGTAATAGAAACTAAAGAAGAAAAAGAAGCATTAATACCAATAAAAGAAGTATTGCCTAAAAATGAAAAAACAAAATATGAAGAAATAACTTTAAATTTTGATAATGAAGTAATTAAAGAAGAAGAGTCAAAATATGAAGAAAGACTACCTTTATTATATCCAGTTGGCTTAGTTCATGGAACTTATATAGTTTGTCAAAATGAAATAGGTATGTATTTAATTGATCAACATGCTGCTAAAGAAAGAGTAAATTATGAATTGTTTTTAGATAAATTGTCTAATCCAATTAAAGATAAAATACCACTTTTATTACCAATGACAATTGAATTATCTAATAATGAATATATTATTTTAAAAGAAAATTTTGAATTTTTAAATAATATGGGATTTGATATTGAAGAATTTGGTATTAATTCTGTTATTATTAAATCTCATCCTATTTGGTTAACTAAAGGATTTGAAGATTTACAAATAAGGAAAATTATTGAAGCAGTTATCCATAAAGAAAAAGATTTTGATTTATCTAAATTTAATGATCATTTATCTGCCACTTTAGCTTGTAAAGCAAGTATTAAAGCTAATACTAATTTAAGTATTAATGAAATGGAAGAATTAATTAATGATTTAAGAAAATGTCATAATCCATTTAATTGCCCACATGGTAGACCTACTATTATTACATTTACTAAATATGAATTAGAAAAAATGTTTAAAAGAAGTGGATTTGAAAGTTTAAAATAAAGGAGAAAAAAATGGATATTGATTTTAAAGAAAGTGATTATAGATTTTTAGTTAGATGTTCAGCTTTTATTATTAATTCAAAAAATGAGATATTATTATTTAAGTATAAAAATGCTGATTATTATTTATTGCCAGGTGGAAGAGTAAATAAATTAGAAGATAGTAAGATAGCAATAATAAGAGAAATAAAAGAAGAATTAGGAATAGAATTAGATTTTAAACTATTATATATTTTTGAAAATATTTTAAAAGAAAAAAAAGTTCAAAATATAGATTTTTGTTATTATACAAAATATGATGGCGTAATAACTCCAAAGGAAGATAAAAATCAAATATTTCAATTTGTTGATATAAAAAAAATAGGAGATTATAATTTAAAACCTTCTATTTTAAAAGATATTATTAAAAAATTTGATATTAATTTAAAACATTTTATTAATTATGAGTAAATTATTGAGTTATAAGTTAATTTATAGTATACTTATAGTTAGGAATATTTAGTTGTTGAGTGTCTACCGAATCTCTAAAGAGAGGAGGTTTGATAAAATGTCAAAAAGAATTTTTATAGTAAAAGTTCTAAAACACATCATTATCATTTTATCACTTCTTATCATAATGATAATAGTAATAAAAAAATGACACTTAATTCTATTAAGAATTAAATGTCTCACCAAAAAATATAAGTAGACATTCAACATACAAAAACTGAATGTTCCTTTTTAATATATGCAAGTTTTTCACTTACATACTAATGATAACATATATTTAATATTTTTGCAATACAAATTAACTAAAAATTAAAATAATTATTGAGTTATAAGTTAATTTATAGTATACTTATTATTAGGAATATTTAGTTGTTGAGTGTCTGCCGAATCTTCTAAGAGAGGAGGCTTGATAAAATGTCAAAAAGACTTTATGTAATAAAAGTTCTAAAACACATTATTATCATTTTATCACTTCTTATCATAATGATAATAGTAATAAAAAAATGACACTCATTTAGCAAATGAGTGTATTACCATATTTTAGGTAGACATTCAACATGCAAAAACTGAATGTTCCCTTTTTAATATATGCAAGTTTTTTCCTTACATACTAATGATAACATATATTTAATATTTTTACAATATAAATTAACTAAAAATTAAAATAATTATTGAGTTATAAGTTAATTTATAGTATACTTATTATTAGGAATATTTAGTTGTTGAGTGTCTGCCGAATCTTCTAAGAGAGGAGGCTTGATAAAATGTCAAAAAGAATTTATGTAATAAGAGTTCTAAAACACATTATTATCATTTTATCACTTCTTATCGTAATGATAATAGTTATAAAAAAATGACACTTAATTCAATAAAGAATTAAATGTCTTCCAAAAATCTAGGTAGACATTCAACATTACAAAACTGAATGTTCCCTTTTTTATTATATGCAAGTTTTTCGCTTACATATTAATAATATCATATATTTTTAATTTTTTCAATATTTTGTGTTATAATAGTTGCAATTTTAGGAGGTGAAAATATGGTGTCTCAAGAAAGAATTAAAGATTACAAAGATTGGTTTGAAAATTTATCATTTTTCTCATTTAATTCATTTATATTAGATGAAATAGAAAATTTATGGAATTTGTTAAATTATATTTATTCTAATTATTTAGAAGTTTTAAAAAGCGTTGAATTTGAAAAAAATGATATTTCTTTTGTTAGTTTAGAAGAAAATATCTCTATGGCACAACAATTTTTTGATAAGTACCATATAAATATTTCAATAAAAGATATGATCAAAGCTAATATTTTAACTTTTAAGAAAATAGCTGATCAAAATTCAAAAGAAACAGCAGGATCATCATATTATGATGGAGAAAAAAATAAAAAAATTGAAGTATATTTGGATGATACTATTATTGATAGTGGTGTAATAATTCATGAAATTATGCATTATTTAAATCAACCCGAAACTGAAAGAAGTTTCGTAAGTGATTTATTAACAGAATCAGTATCTTATGGGATAGAATTTATTTATGTTGAAGAATTAAAAAAATCACCATATTATAACGAAGCGGAAAGGTTTATGAAAGTTGCGGCTCGTATAATTTATCGATTGATGGATAAAGTTTATTATATTTATAAATTAATTTTGTTATATAAAAAAGAAAAAGATATAAGTTTAGAAGCATATAATAAAATATTTAAAGATAATAATTATGAAAAAATGTTATAGTGTTTTGAACAATATGCAACTGAAAAAAGTTTTATTGTTAGAGATACATGGAACGTATTAGGATTTCCTATAGCAATTTATATGTTAGAAACATATAAAAATGATAATGATTTTATAAAAAAAATAATAGAATATCATGAAGCAATAAATGAAAAAAGTTATCAAGAATGTTTAAGCATTATAGGATTAAGTAGTGATAAGGATTTTATAGATAAAATAAAATCATCTACAAATAGTTTTCTAGAATCATTATGTAATCAAAAAGTTAAGAAATTATAATAAAATATTTTAATTTATGATATAATTAAATTGTTGAGGTGAGATTATGCGATTAAGTGAAAACTTTTTCTATACATTTAGAGAAGATGTTAAAGATGAAGAAACTGTAAGTGGCAATCTACTTGTTAAAAGTGGAATGGTTAAAAAAATAGGTAATGGAATTTATATGTATATGCCACTTGGTTTAAAAGTATTAAAAAATATTGAAAATATCATTAGAGAAGAAATGAATAAAGCAGGCGCTAATGAATTATTGATGCCTAATTTATTACCAGAAGATGTATATATAAGTAGTGGTAGAAGAGATAATTTTGGTCATGA
>CALVSQ010000019.1 GCA_944359085.1 uncultured Bacilli bacterium
TTTTCTCGGCATAAACATGTTATCTGTAGAATATTATACTTATTCAAAAGTTGCACTTGACTTTTTAATTAAAAAGTATTTTTATACATTATTTTGATATCCGTCAGTCATATATTTACTACCACACTTTATATATGTATGATATGTTATTTTAGAATCATTTTTTATTATAGTATAACCAGTACAAATAGATGTATCGTTATTAGTAGTTAGTAAACTTTTTTCTTTTAATTTTTCAACAGTAACTACTATCTCATCACCTTGCTCAATATTACTATAATATGTACTTTGATACTTTTTTGAAGCTTCTAAAACTTGAGATTCAAATGTTTTATATATATTTAATGTACTAGAACCATCAATAGGTTCAATCATATTTTTAAAAACTTTATTAGCTAAAACAGAAATAATTACTAAGGCAATCATTAAAACCAATACACAAGCTAACATAACTTGTAATCCCCAACCTCTATTATTTAATTTTAGCATTAGAATAAATTCCTTTCTTCTAATTCATCATTGAATCTATATAATTTTGCAGGTCTTCCCATATATCCTTCATTAACATCACCTGTATCAATAACATATCCTAAATTTACTAATTTTTTTCTAAAATTTCTTCTATCTATTTCTGTATTTAAAACTTGCTCATAAACTTTTTGTAATTCTGGTAATGTAAAATCACTCGGAAATAATATTTTTAAAATATTACTATTAATTATTCTTTTTTTCAAATATTCAACTAATTTATTAATTATTTTATCATGATCGTAACCAGTTTTTGGAATAGAATTAATCTCAAACCATGCTAGTTCAATTTCATCTCTTTCTTGTTTTTTTAATACTAAAGTTATATTATCAATTAAACCTATAAATGCTGTCGCAACTACTCTATTATCTGGATCCCTATTTAAATTACTAAAAGTATAACATTGTTCAATATACATAGTTGGTAATCCTAAAGTGTCACATACTACATCCGTTATATTATCTTCTAAAGTTTCATTGTTACTTAATAAAGAACCTGGTAACACCCAATAACCTTTATAAGGTTCAGTTTTTTTATGCATTAATAATATTTTTATTTTACCCTTATCGACAGTAAAAATTCCAATTAATGTTTCTAATAATTGATTATAATCCTTCTTAATACTACTCATATATTTACTCCTTTGTGTTTAACGTACACTCATTTTACATTAATTTTTCTATTTTGTCAAATAGTAAAAACCAAAGATTTAAATCCTTGGTTCTTTATTTATTCAGAAACATTTATAGTTACATCTAAAGTAATTTCACTATAATCTTTATAACTAAATGTTATATCCCTTGTAGTATCATCGGCTTGTAACCATAAGATAAATTCTGTTCCTGTTGCGCCATGACGACCAGCATCAGTTATATCAATTTCTTCAATCGTATACCCTTCTGAAGTTAATTGATTAGGATCAATGCCTAAATCAACGATAACGCCATACCATTTTTTATTTAATCCGCTACCATTGGTGTAAGAAATTAGATTACCATTTTTTGTAACATTAATTACATTACTTTCGAAATCAACATTAATAGCATTTTGATTAGCAACTATTTCAATATAATGTTCATCATTTTCTGAATCTAAATTATCTGTAATTGATTTTTTAGCAGTTACTAATTCTAATGGTTTAACAAAATTCCATCCATCTTTATAAATAGCTATTTTAGCCTCTTCGCCATCTTTAAATTCAAACATTGTTTCAGTAGCATCAACTATAAACATGCCATCTTCATATGTTACATCTGAAATTATTTCGTTTTCTGTTTCATATAATACACCAACTTTAGCATCAAAATTAAATGTGATTGTTAATGTATCTTCTTCATCATCTAAATTTTTGAATGTTATTGTTTGTGTTTTATCAATATCAGATCCTCTTAACCAAATAACAAATCCAGTATCACTAGTAGCACCTAATCTTTTAGCATCTAGTATATCAATTTCTTCGATTGTATAACCTTCAGCAACAATTCGTTTAGGATTTATACCTAAATCAATTATAAATCCATACCATTCTTCTTCCATGTAACCATTATTATATTTTTTTAATGGTTTCAATTCTTTGATATTAATTGTATTTTCTTCTTTAGATATATCTACTCTTTCATTGTTATAATTCATTTCTTCATAATATGGTTCTTCTTCCAAAACATTAGATAAATCTAATTTTTTTATATCATTTAAATTTAGAGTTGGATAATTAGTTAAAACATTAACTATAATAGTTTCTGTTACATCATTATTGTCTTTATGTTTAAATGTTAATTCTCTAGATTCATCTAAACCATTTAACCAAATAACAAAAGCAGTATCACTAGTAGCACCTAATCTTTTAGCATCTAATATATCAACTTCTTCGATTGTGTAACCATCTACTTCTAACAATCTTGGATCAATTCCAAAGTCAACTATTAAAGCATACCATTGTTTAGATAAAGTACTAGAATTAGTGTATTTAATTAATGCTTTATTTTTAGTTACATTTATTTCATTTGAAGAAACACTTACTTCGATAGCTTCTTGATTAGAAATTATTTCATCATAAAATGGTTCTTCTTCTTTAATACTTTCGGTATCAATTTCAGTAGCACCTTTAAAATCTAAATTAGTTACAAATGTCCAATTATCATCTTTTTTAGCTGTTTTTAAAACACCATCCTCTTTAAATTCAAATGTTGTTATATTTGAATCAACTACAAAAATTCCATTTTCATAAGTAATATTATTTAAATCGGTTATATTACCTTCTGCTTCATAAGGTACAGCTACTTTATATTCTTCATTACCGGCAAATTTAAAAGTAAGTGTAACATATTCAGTTTCATCATTTTTGTTTACAAAAGTTAATTCTAAAGGTTCAGTTAATTTAACATCAGTTAACCACATAACAAATGCATTTTCGTTAGCTGTTGTATATCTAGAAACATCAGTTATGTCTTCAGGATTAATTGAATAATTACCTATAATTTTTACATCGTTTACATTGAATCCTAAATCTAAAACAAAACCAAACCATTTTCCTTCCATAAAACCATTATTATACTTGATTAAAGGATTGTTTTCAGTTATTGTAATAACAGAATCTTGTTTAGATAAAGAAATATTAGCCATATTATATTTCATAAATGGTACATATTGTTCACTATTTTCTAAATTAGATAAATTTAATTCAATAGGATTTTTAACATCAAAAGCGCGATAATTAGCAGTTACATTGATTGTAATAGTTTCGGTGACATCATGATTATCTTTATGTTTAAATGTTAATTCTCTAGTTTTTACAGCACCATTTAACCAAATAACAAATGCAGTATCACTAGTAGCACCTAATCTTTTAGCATCTAATATATCAACTTCTTCGATTGTGTAACCATCTACTTTTAACAATCTTGGATCAATTCCAAAGTCAACTATTAAAGCATACCATTGTTCATCACGACCACTATTATTTACATAACTAGTTAATTTACTATCTTTTGTAATATTAATTATGTTATTTTCAACATTGACACTAATTGCATTTTCGTTATCTTTTATATAAGAAGCAAAAGGTTCTTCATCTAAAATATTTTCAACTTCTATTTTATTTGCACCTTTAAAATCTAAATTAGTTACAAATGTCCAATCATCATCTTTTTTAGCTGTTTTTAAAATACCATCTTCCTTAAAGGTAAATGTTGTCACATCTAAACCAACAACAAACATATTATCTTTAAAAATTACATCATTTGATAAATCAGTAATACTAGATGTTGATTCATAAGAAATACCAGTTATACCATCATATTTTAAAGTTAATGTAATTGTATCGTTAACATCTAAACTATTATTAAATATAAATTCTAAATCACCTTGCACAAAGTCTTCTTCAGTTAACCAAATAATGAAAGCAGTATCACTAGTGGCACCAAATCTTTTTGCATCTAGTATATCAGCTTCTAAAATGCCATATTGTTTAGAAGTAATATTATGAGGATCAATACCTAAATCTAAAACAAAACCAAACCATTGACCTTCCATATAACCATTATTATATGACTTTAATAAATCTGTTTCTTTTATTGTTATAATATTTCCTTCATTTGTTATATTTACCTTTGGAATATTATAAGTCATCTCATCCTTATATGGTTCATCTTCACCAAATTCAGGTAATACTAAATTAGATGTACCATTCATACTAAATACTGGATAAGTATTAGTTATTTGCCATATATCATCAACTAGTTTTACTGTTTTTGATGTTCCATTTTCAATAAATACAAATTCGTTTATACCATTTGCAATATTAAATTGTTTATTCGTAACGTCATAATTCACGCCTTCAGTTTTTACAACAATTTCGTTAGTAGTTTCATATTCATAGCGAGCCATACCAACAAAATTAAATGTCAAAGCGATTGCTTCATTTGTTTCATTATCAACAAAAGTAATTATTTTGTTAGTATTAATATCACTACCTCTTAGCCACACAACAAATTGATTTTCATTAGTTGCACCTAAACGATTTGCTTCTGTTTTGTCAACTTCTTCAATTGTATAACCTTCTAAAGAAGTAATTCTTTCTTTTGGAATACCTAAATCTAGTAATATTGCATACCATTGTTCATCACTATATCCGTTATTCCAGTTTTTCATACCTCTAGTCTCTAAAATATTAATCATATTTTTATCTACTGATATAGAAATAGATTCTTGATTAAATTTAATATCTTCACCAAAAGAATCTGCTAAAATATCATCAGTTTTAATATTAAGCGCTGAATTTAATTGTAGTTTTTTAGTTGCTTCTTGTTGTTCTACTAAATCAATATGAGTGAAATAAGTTTCATCTCCACTACCATCAGCATTTATGCCAAGTGGTGTTTCTACTTCTTCAAAATTATTTAATGCATTTTCCCATGTATCACTACCGTATGGCTTAAAATAAATAACCATGTCATCAATATCGTTTCCTTCAATTGTTTTTGCAGCTAGCATAATGTTTTTTGTAGTTAATTGAGCCCCATCAGCTGTAAAAATATGAGTCCCAATAATATAAGCGTTTTCTAGTTTACTTTGGTCGATTGCTTCAGCATTAGCAGTTATACCAAGCGCTAAAAATGACATTGTACAAAAAACAACATACTTCAAATTTTTCTTCATACATATCTCCTTTTATTTACTAATATTTACTATTTTACCAGATGTCAATTTTACTTTAACTGTTTTATTTAACATACTTTCATTAGCATTATTGATTCCATTGACACTACTATTATATTTTGCTACTGTTTTTTCATCTTTATCTAATAATTCGCTAAATGAAATCACTTTACCATTTTGATATACTTTAATTATTCCAAATGGTGAGTAAGCATCATATTTTTCAAATTTAATTGTATAAGTATCAGGAATTTTTTCCCATTTTGCTACTAAAGTAATATTTTTAGTAACTTTGCTACTAAAGTTATAATCTTTGCCATCTAATTGCCAACTAACAAACTTATAACCACTTCTTGTTGGGTTTGTAGGTTTACTAACTGTATTACCTTCTTTTACAGTTTGACTTGCTACACTACTTCCACCATTACTATCAAATTTAACAGTGTATTTAGTAACTTCACTTACTTGTTTTTCCCATTTTGCTACTAAAGTTATATTTTTAGTAACTTTGCTACTAAAGTTATAATCTTTGCCATTTAATTGCCAGCTAACAAACTTATAACCACTTCTTGTTGGGTTTGCAGGTTTACTAACTGTATTACCTTCTTTTACAGTTTGACTTGCTACACTACTCCCACCATTACTATCAAATTTAACAGTGTATTTAGTTACTTCACTTGATTGCTCTACTTTTTCCCACTTTGCCACTAAAGTAATATCAGAATAAATTGAAGTTTTAAAATCAAACAACTTATCATCATTATACCAACCAATAAACTTATAACCATCTTTAGTTGGTTCACTTGGCCTTGTCACTGTTTTTCCTTCAATTACACTTACGATATTAATACTACCATCAACGTCAAAAGAAACTTTGTAACTAACGACAGATGCTTCTTCAAGCCAACTAGCTTTCAAAGTTATATTTTGCGTAACAGGCCTACTAAAATCATATGGTTCATCATTTAATAACCAATTATCAAAAATATATCCTTCTTTAGTTGGGTCAGTTGGTTTACTTACTAAATCGTCTTTTAAAACTGTTTGACTTGTTACACTACTTCCACCATTACTATCAAATGTAACTGTAAATTCTTCTTTCTTACTACAGCTACATCCAAATAATGTGGTAGCTAAAAACACCCCCATAACTAATAATAAAAATATTTTTCTTTTCAAAATGTCACTCCTTACTAACATAGAAAATAATTATATTAAATTGAAGGCTATTTAATATAATTTTTTTGTATAATTTATTTTTTATTAGCAAAAATAAATTATATATGGTAATCATTCAATTGAATGCTCCTATTAAATTATAGCATTCAAACGAATGCATGTCAAGCTATTTTTAAGTTTACTGTGAGAAAATATTATACGAGGAAGTGAGTATATGTATCTTAAAAGATTACGTGATTTACGTGAAGATAAAGATAAATATCAAGTTGATATTGCCAAATACCTAAAAATTACTCGTCAACAATATAGTTTATATGAAACAGGAAAAAGAGATATTCCTATCGACCTACTTAATATGTTGGCTGACTATTATAATACATCTATTGACTACATCGTTGACCGTACTGATGAAAAAAAAACTTATTCCAAAAAAAATTAAGTCTAATAAACTTAATTTTTTTAATTATCTAAATAATCTCTTAACTTACGCGAACGAGATGGATGTCTTAATTTTCTTAAGGCTTTAGCTTCAATTTGTCTTATACGTTCACGAGTAACACCAAACAATTGACCTACTTCTTCCAATGTTCTAGCTTTACCATCTTCCAATCCAAATCTTAATCTAATTACTTTTTCTTCTCTTTCAGTTAAAGTTAATAAAATATCACTTATTTCATCTTTTAACATTTCATTTGTTGCATATTCTTCTGGACTCATATTGTGTTCATCTTTAATAAAATCACCTAAATGAGAATCATCTTCTTCACCAATTGGAGTTTCTAAACTTACTGGTTCTTGACTTATTTTATAAATTTCTCTTATTTTATCAACTGATGTATTCATTTTTTTAGCTAATTCTTCTTCTGAAGGTTCCCTATTTAATTCAAGTGTTAATTGTCTTTGAATACGAGCTAATTTATTAATTGTTTCTACCATATGAACTGGAACACGAATTGTTCTTGCTTGATCAGCTATTGCACGAGTAATAGCTTGTCTAATCCACCAAGTAGCATAAGTTGAAAATTTATATCCTTTAGACACATCAAATTTTTCAACTGCTTTCATTAATCCAATATTTCCTTCTTGAATTAAATCCAAAAACAACATACCACGACCAACATATCTTTTAGCAATACTTACAACTAATCTTAAGTTAGCTTCGGCTAAGATAGTTTTGGCTTGTTCATCACCAGCCAATATTCTATCAGCTAAATCTAATTCTTCTTCGTTTGTTAATAATTTAATTTGTCCAATTTCTTTTAAATACATTCTAACTGGATCATTAATATTTAAATCTTTAGTTAATGTATTATCATCTAATAATATTTTTTCAGATCCACCATCTGATTCTTCTTCTGACACAACTGGTATATTATTTTCATTAAATACATTATATAAATCATCTAATGAGTCAGCATCCAACTCTAACCCTTTTAAAGCAGCTGCTAAATTCTCATAAGTTAAATACCCTTGTTGTTTTCCTAATTTTACTAATTCTTCTTTTCGTTCTGCAAACGATTTAATTTCATTAAACATTTTTTTCTCTCCTTACCACTAATTCTAATATTCTTTGACCTAATTTAGCTTTTTTTTCTAAATCAGTTTCTTCATTCATTAATTTAGTTAATCGATCACATTCATCATTAATATTTTTTTCTTCAATAGCATCAAAATAATCAATTATTAAATTATCACTATAATTTTCTTTTAAATTTAAAGACTCTATCTTACCAACTACAGAAACCAATTCACTATCTAGATCGGATAAAAATTCCGCTTCATTTATATAATTATTATTTTTATAAAAATAACTTATTTCATGTGCTAGCATTCGATATTCTTTAGTTGGAAAATAGATTGTCCTATTATCAAACATTTTAATAACATCAGCACTTCTTAACATATAAAATAATAGTCCTAGTTGTGCCATATCATATTTATTAGTTTGTACTATTTTTGGTTTATTTATTTTAGTTACTTCTTTTTTTGTTAATTTATCTTTTAAAAATTCAATATCCAAATCTGTTTCTTTACTTAATTTTTTTAAAGTTATTTCTCTTAATATATCATCATCAATTGAATTAAGTTGCTCAATAACTTCTTTAGCATATTTAGCTTTATCAACAGTTTGACTTAAATCTTTATTTTTTTTAAGATAATTTAATTTAAAATCCATAACACTTATTGGATTATTTATTTTATCTAAAAATTTATCTTTACCATATTTTAAAATATATTCATCAGGATCTAAATTTTCTTCTAATCTTACTATTTTAGGTATGATATTATATTGTAATAATATATCACTACAAGCCATAGTCGCTTTAGCACCTGCTTTATCACCATCAAAACATATGATAATATTACTAGCTAATCTTCTTATTATATTAGCATGTTCTTTGGTAAAAGCTGTTCCTAATGTAGCTACTACATTTTTAACACCAACACTATGAGCTCTAATAACATCCATGAATCCTTCCATAATAATGACAGTATTTTTCATTCGACATTCATTTTTAGCTCTAGCATAATTATAAACAAACTCACCTTTTTTAAATAATACATGTTCCTTACTATTAATATATTTAGGAGCATCAATATTGGTATATATTCTACCACTATAACCAATTACTTTGTTATTTATATCATGTAAAGGAAACATAATTCTATCGTAAAAGAAATCATGAAATCCTCTTTCATCTTTAACAATTAAACCACTATCAATTAAATCTTTTTCTTTAAATTCTTTTTTTTCTAACAAAGTAGATAAAGCTTTACTATTTTTAATAGCTAGTCCAATTTCAAATTCTTTAATTAAATCATCATTTATTTTTCTTTTATATAAATATTCTTTAGCTTCTCTACCATATGAAGTATTTATATTATTTAAATAAAATTTTTGACCAATATCATAAATTTTATATATATCATTATTTTTAATTGTCTTAGTATTTTTAGTATCAATAGCAATATTAATGCCAGCCATATCAGCTACCATTTTAACTGCCTCAATAAAAGATACATGTTCGTATTCTTTGATAAAATTAAAAACATTACCAGCTGTATGACAAGAGAAACAAGAAAATATTTGTTTATCAGGAGAAACACTTAAAGATGGATCACTATCTTCGTGAAATGGACATACTCCAAAATAATTCTTTCCTTTTTTTGTAAGGGAGATATATTTTGATACAACATCAACTATATCAACACTATTTCTTATTTCATTAATTTGTTCCTGTGATAATGTTTTCATATTTATCTTCCCCTATTTATTAATATACGACAAAAACTAACAATTTCCTTTTTTTTTACATATTTTTTTTAATTTTTTTCATATTATTTAATGAGGGGTGACCAAAATGAGCTTAAAAGCAATTAAAATAATCGGATTTTTTGTTATATTTTTATTATGTTTCCCTTTTCATTTTTTATATGATTGGTTACCTAATTCATTATTTAGTATATTCTTTCCTGTAAACGAAAGTATTTGGGAACATATGAAATTAATTTATACTTCTTTCATTTTTTATGGCATATTTGATTATTTATTATTTAAAAAAAATAAAATCGATTTTAATAATTTTTTAATTCAATTATTTTTAATACCGATTATAGCAATTTTTATTTATCTAATTATATTTATTCCTATTTATAAAATGATAGGTGAAAATATGATAGTAAGTATCGGATTATTAGCAATTGTAATCTTAATTGAACAAATATTAAGTTATTTTATATTACAATATAAAGAAATAAAGTATCAAAATATTATAGGAATAATTGGAATTGTTCTAGTGTATATTATATTTGGTTATCTAACTTATAAGCCAATTGAAAATTATATATTTTATGACACTGTTAAGGATAAATATGGAATTAATATTTATATAAAATAAAAAGGAATTAAACAATTCCTTTTTATTTGGAATAAATTCCATCTATATTAAACGCTAACAGCCATTAGCGTACACATTAGAACAAGTATAGATTTTATTCTTATAGAATTCTATACTTGTTTGATAGGTGTTAACGTAATTAGTATTTAATATCTTACTTATAATATATTCAACTCAGATAGATTATATACATTAATTATATTATTTTTACTAATTTTTCTTCACCCATTAATAATATATTCCTGTTATAATTAATTGTGTAGACTATTAAATTAATTTTTATTAAACCAATTCATATTCTTTAGCCATTATTCTTTTGTCACTACAATATTCCATAATAAATTTATTATCTTTTTTACATATAATTATTCCTATAGTTTTATCTTGGTTTAATTTTTTTATAGTTTTATCAATATAGTTTATGTATACTTCTATTTGACCTATATACTCTTTTTTTAATTCCGTTATTTTTAATTCAACTACTACATAACAATTAAATTCGATATTATACAATAATAAATCTATGTAATTATATCTATCTCCTAATTTTATTTTATATTCACTAGCAATAAAACAAAAAGAATTGCCAAGTTCTTTCATAAAATTTTCTATATCTTCTAATATCAGCTTTTGCAATATTTTTTTCTGATATCATTTCATAATTATAAATATTTTTTATTAATATAGGATTTTTAATAAAATCTTTTACTTTTGATTTTTCTTTAGTCATTAACTTTAATTTGGTTTTTTCATCTAATCTTTCATATTCTTTGTTTTTTATTTTTTCTCTTAACTGCCTTGTTGTTAATGATAAAAATTCACATTGTTTTATATAATATATTATTTTGTTAATATCTTTTATAGATAACAACTCAATCCAATGACCCCAAGATAAATTTGCAGTCATTGACTGCATTTTTTGAAAACTATAATATTTAACCATATAATTTAATGTTCGATATGAATATTTTTTACCTAATTCATTAGTTAGCTTTATAGAATATTCCTTAATTATTCCTTCACCATAATGTTTGCCTGCTTCAAAAAGTAATTTACCAACATTGTAGTATGTGTTTAAATCACTCTTGTTTTTACTGTAATCTTTTACTCTTTTGGTTATTTCATTATTTATTATTTGTTCTTTTATTTCGTTATAATAATTCATATTCACTCCTTTTTATGATATACATGTTTTTATTTTTAATTTATTTAATCTTATTTTGATACTTCCATTTATATCAGTTCTATAAATATCAGTATTTTTTAAAATTTCTAAAACTTCATCATTAGGATGACCATACCAATTATTTTTACCAACTGATATAATAGAATACAATGGATTAATTTTATCAATAAAATTTTCACTACTACTTGTTTTACTACCATGATGTCCTACTTTTAAAATATCTATATCACTTAAATTGTATTTACTTAATATATCTTTTTCAGCAGCAACTCCAGCATCACCCATTAGTAATATTCTTATTCCATTTATTTCAGTATAAATTATATTTGAATTATCATTTTCATTATTATATAATTTGTTATTTAAAAAATATAATTTATTATTGTCTATATTTAAACTTTCTATATTTTGATAATAATTAATATTTTCATTATCTAATACTTTAATTAAATCTAATTCTAAATCATTATAATTATCATGATTAAATATAACATTATCTACTTTAAATTCATTAATCAAATTAATACTTTCACCCATATGATCATAATCACCATGCGTTAAAATTAAGTAATTTAGTTTTTTAATACCTAATGATTTAAAATAAGGAATTAATTTATTTTGGGCCATATTATAATCACTGAACATATTTCCACCAGTGTCAATTAAAATATTTTTATCTTTAATCTCTAACAAAATAGAATCACCTTGTCCAACATCAATAATTGTTAAATAACTATTTTTATTAAAGTATTTTATATTATTATGAATAATTAATATAATAATTAAAACATAAAAATATTTTGGTTTAATAAATATAAAAGTTATAATTATATAATAAATTATAAATAAATAAAAAGGTATTTTAGCCATTATTAAATTAATATTAAAATTATTACAAAATAAAGTTAATGATTCCATAATATTTAATAAAAATAATAATATATTATCTAATATGGGAAATATTAAAGTTAATAATGATAACGGAAAAATAATCAAAGATATAAATGGTACAAATAAAACATTAATTAAAGGACTCATTATATTTATATAATAAAAATTATTAATCATAATAGGAATACTAGCTATAAAACAAATCGTAGAAGTAATAAATAATTTAACAAAATAATTATTAAACTTATTAGTTAAATCACCAAAATAAATTAAATAAAAACTTATTACAAAACTAAATAAAAATCCAACATTGTAAATATAATAAGGATTATAAAATAACATAAAACTAGCAATTAATAAAATTAAATTTTTTTTATCTATTTTTTTAAAAACATAAAGAAAAACTGCTCTTAAAACAGAAGGGGTAAAATTAGTTAAGAATGCATAAAAAATTAAAAATATACTTATTATAAAATAACTATATTTAAATTTCTTTAATATTTTTGATAAAATAACAACTAATAAAGAAATATGCATCCCTGATATAGCAAGTAGATGACTTACACCATTTTGTTGATAACTACTTAATATTTCATCACTTAAATCTTGTTTATCACCTAATATAAATGTTTTCACATAATCTTTACTTTTTAATTTATCTATTCTTTCATATATATTATTTTTTATTTTATATAAGATATTTTTATTATTTTTTATTTTAATAATATTATCAGCTTTTAAAATATAATATATTTTATTACTTAATAAATATTTATTATAATTAAATAAATTAAATATAGTGTTGTTATAAGGTTTAGTTAAATTACCATTTACTTTAATATAGTCACCTAATTTATAATCTATATTGCCATAATAAGTTACTTTTATTTTTTCTTTAGATTTAATTATCAAATCAGTTTTATCAGAACTATGAGTTATACTAATTATTTTACCAATTAAAGTTATCTCACCTTCTTGATAATTAGTGTAATATATTAAATTTTTAGTAATATAAAAAGTATATAAAATACTTAAAATTAAAATAATTTTACAAAGTAAGTCGATCTTTAATTTTTTCATAAGTTGTACTACCTATTCCATCTACTTCTAATAGTTCTTCGACTGTTTTAAAACCATTATTTTTATTACGATAATCTATAATTGCTTGAGCTTTTTTCTCACCTATTCCATCTAATGTCATTAATTCATCTAAAGTAGCTTTATTTAAAGATACTTTACCATTTGCTTCATTTTTATCATTAGAATTATTTTCATTATTAGGAATATTATCAATTTTATCTTCAATACAAGCATCATTTTCTATTTTAGGACAAACACACTCTTTTTCAATATATTTAATACTAGTACTTCCTTCTTTCATTTCATTAATTTCATCTTTTGTATATATAATAATAACCATTTCATCAATTACGTTTTTACTTAAATTAATAACACTAGTATCAGCTTCACTAGTTAAGCCACCACTTATATTTATTACATCACTAACCCTACTATTTTCTTCTACTTCATAAACCCCTGGATTTTTTACCGCTCCCTTTATATCTACCTTAATTTTAATATTATCTACTTCTTCAATATTTTCTTCTTTTAATTCTAAATTATTTTCTTCTAATATTACCTCTTCGGTAGAATCATCTTTTATAAAAACAAATAGCAATACAAAAATAATTAAAATTATCCATATGTATTTTTTTAAATAATACATAAAATCACCTCCTATTAGTTATATACGATAAAAGGAGATCAATTTCCTGCTTAAATTCAAAAAAAATTGTAATTTCTTACAATTTATTTCAAAATAATAACTTTTTTACTACCATATTTTTTTTCTTTTATTATTTGATAATTTGTTTTAAATTCTTCTTCTATTTCACATACTATAATACCATTTTCATTTAACAAATCATATTCTTTTATTTTATCTAATACTTTATCCATTAAATTATCATGATATGGAGGATCTAATAAAATAACATCAAATTTTATATCAAAATCTTTTAAAGCTTCAAAACAATCTTTTTTTATAATTACTTTATTATCTATTCCAATCGTATTTTTTTTAATTGCATTGATAGCTATTTTATTGTTATCAACGAAATAACATATTTTTGCCCCATTACTTAAAGCTTCAATACCTAAACTACCACTACCAGCAAATAAGTCCAATATTACCTTATCTTTTAAATTATTTTGAATCACTGCAAACATTGATTCTTTAACTCTATCCATAGTAGGTCTAGTACCATTTATATTAAATCCTTCTAATATTCTTCCTTTATATTTACCACTTATTACTCGCATATTTACACCTATAAAAGAAAAAGTTCTATTTTTTTAGAACTTCTATAGCTTGACGCATCTTTAAATCGTATTTAACCATTTCTAAACCACCAAATAATTTTAAGAATTCATCTTTATCCATTTGATATTTAGTAGCTAAAGTAGTTGCTTCAGTTTCAGCTTGTTCATCTGTTACTTCAATATTTTCTTTATTAGCAATTTCTTCTAACATTAAACGGTATGTAACACGATTAGTAGCTTCTTCTTTCATTTGATCTCTTAAAGCTTGTTCATCACTATTTGTAAATTGATAGAACATTTCTAAAGTAATTCCTTGCATTTTTAAATTTTCTTCATATTGTTTAATAATACGATCAAGTTCTTCATTAATCATTACTTCAGGAATATCAATTTTTGTATTTTTAGCAGCTTTTTCTAGTAATTCATCAATATATTTATTATCTGCTTCTGCTTCTTTTCTTGCTTTAATATTTTCTTCTAATTGTTTTTCTAAAGCTTCTTTAGAATCAATTCCTTCCATTCCTAAATCTTCAAAGAAATCTTTATCTAATTCTGGTAATTTTTGTTCTTTAATTTCTTTAACTTTTACTTTAAATACAACTGGTTGTCCTTTTAATTCTTCAGCATGATAATCGTCTGGGAAAGTTACATTAATATCTTTTTCTTCACCTTTTTCCATACCGATTACTTGATCTTCAAATCCTGGAATAAATGTGTTACTTCCAATTTTTAATGAATAATCTTCACCTTTTCCACCATCAAATGCTACACCATCTTTAAATCCTTCAAAATCGATAACAGCAATATCGCCATTTTCTACTTTACCTTCTTTATCGATGTTTTCAATATATCTTTCTTGCATTTGTTTTAAAGCTTCACTTACTTCTTTTTTAGTAACTTTTACTTCTTCTTTTTTAACACCTAAACCAGTATATTTACCTAATTTTACAATTGGCTTCAATGTTAAATTGAATTTAAATTCTACATATTCATCAGTAACTGCTGAAACATTTACTTCTGGTTGAGCAACAATAACATCGTCACCATTTTTTTCTAACATTAATTCATATGCTTTATTTAAACTTTCTTCTGCAGCTTCCATATAAATACTAGTCATACCATATTTTTTAACATACATTTCTTTTGGTGCTTTACCTGGTCTAAATCCATCAATTTTAGCATCTTTATTTAATTTTTTAAATGCTTTATCCATTGCTTTTTGCCATTCTTCACCGTCAATTTTAATAATAACTTCTTTCATTATAATCCTCCTTCAAAGTTCAATAAATAGTATATAATATTTATTTTTTATTTTCAAGTAAAATCTTAAAAAAACATCTATTAAGATGTAATTTTAAAATATTTCAATTATTTTAACATTATAAGTTCCATTTGGACTTTCTACAGCAACAACATCATTAACTTTAGCTCCTAATATAGCTTTAGCTATAGGAGACTCATTAGAAATTTTATTTTCAAATGGATCTGCTTCAGTACTTCCAACTATTGAATAAGTTTCAACATCACCATCTTCAACATATTCTAATTTAACACTAGTTCCGATAGTAACTTTATCAGTTGCTACTTCATCAATAATTTTAGCTTTTTCAATTAAAGCTTCTAATTCTTTAATTCTATTTTCAGTAATTGCTTGGTCATTTCTAGCAGCATCATATTCAGCATTTTCTGATAAATCACCTAAAGCCCTTGCTTCTTTTAAAGCATTAATAACTTCTGGTCTTTTTTCATTAATTAGATAATCTAATTCATTTTTCATATCTTCTAAACCTTTAGCAGTTACATAAACTTCTTTTGTCATTTTATTCACCTCTTCTTAAGTCTACAAAATAATACTATATTTTTTTTTATTTGTCAACCTTAATTCTCATTAAATCATTTTTATTTAATTTAAAATCAGTTTTTAAATAAACTATTTGTTTAGGATGCCTTACAATTTCAATTAAATTGTTATCTTCATCATAAATTTCATTTACTTGATAAGTATTTATTTTATCTGGGCCAAAAAATTCAACTATATCCCCTTTCCTAAAATAGTTTCTTTGTTCTATAGTAGCAATTTTAGTATTTTCATTATAATCTAATACTACACCTAAAAAATCTTGATTAGATATTTCAACTCTATTATTATAGTAACTACAATTTTTATCATAATTACCATCAAAAAATTGAACAATACTATCTCTATTTGCTACTCTAGATAGTATATTCTCGTAACTAGAATTGTATACATAATTTTTACTATAATAATCATCAATTGCTTTTCTATAAATATTTACAACTGTTGCAATATAATAAATAGAACGCATTCTTCCTTCAATTTTTAAAGAAGTTACACCCATATCACATATTTCATTTATATGTTTTAATAAAGATAAATCTTTTGAACAAAAAGTAAAGTTTTTATCTCCTTTTAAAATATTTTTATTTTCGTCTAACAAATCAAAATCCCAACGACATATTTGACTACAACCACCACGATTTGCATCTCTATTAGTTAAATAATTAGATAATACACATCTACCACTATAACTAGCACACATAGCTCCATGAATAAATATTTCAACTTCTAATCCAACTTTTTTAATAATTTCAATATCTTCTTTTGTTGTTTCTCTGCCTAACACTACTCTAGTTACACCTAAATCTTTTAAATATTCTACTGCTTCATAATTTAAAGTTGATTGCTGTGTCGATATATGAACTTCTAAGTTGGTATGTTTTTTCGCTAAATCTAATACAGTTAAATCACTAACGATAATAGCATCTACTTTTATTTCATCTAATTGTTTTAAATAATCAATTAAAAATTTAATTTCTTTATTATGTAGTACAATATTAACTGTTACATAAACTTTTTTATTTAGGTTATGAGCAAATTTTACACCTTCTTTTAACTCTTCCATAGTAAAATTAATAGCATTAGCTCTTAATCCAAATAATTGGCCACCTAAATATACCGCATCTGCCCCATATAATAGAGCAAATTTTAATCTTTCTAAATCACCTGCTGGCGCTAATAATTCTGGTTTCATTTACTTCACCTTATAAACAGTTTCATTATAGAAAAAGCCCTTTCCTAAATTACTAAATAAATTATTTAATTCACTATCTAATTCTTCAATATTATTATCATTTACATTATTAAATATATCTAATACTTTACTAAATTTATCATCATCAACTAAAAAACTATTTAAAATAATATAATCATAATTTAATAACAATTTTTCTTTTAAACCATTTAAAATAAAATCTGTATAAACAATAGTTTCATTACTATCAACTAAAGGATAAATATGTCCTTCTTTTTCCATATAATTTATTTTAGAATCATCTTTTAAATTAAATGTTTCTAAATAGTTTTTAACTAAATGTCTTCTTGATACAAACATAGGTAAATATCCAAATAAAGTAACAATTAATTTAGCATTAGTGTTTTCTTTAATTTCTTTCATTTCTCTTAAAGTAATATCATTAGATACCCAAGTATATTTAATATTTTTATCATACCAAAAATTCATTGTGTTATAGTTTGTAGTCATATGTTCTTGACTCCATACCAAATCATAATTTAAATTTAATTTTTTAGCCAAATTAGGAATACTTAAATCATAAAATATAACACCTTTAATATTGTAATCATTTAATTTAATTAATGTTTCTTTTAAATAATTTATATCACTATTATGCATATTTTTATTTAAACAAACAAATACTTCTTTATCTATATTTTTTAAATCTTCTAATTCAAAATAAGCTGGCATATTAACACTTAACCCCTTAATACCAATAATAACTCCATCACATTTTAAATTAACTTGATCTAAATTAGAAATCATAATTAAAGTTTTCATTAAAATCACCGGTAATATTATATCATAATTTTAAAAAAAAGCATTTATTTGTTAAATGCTTCTTGACCTATTATTCTGCTTTTTAATTCACTATATTTTTTTCTAGTCATTCCAAATATATAATTAAATTTTCCTCTTTCATCTACCATAGGTATTCCTTGCATATCAAGAATACTTTTTCTTTCCTCTATTTCTTCTAATTTAAGCGTTAAAATAGAGGCACTATTTATTACTACTTCTAAAACATTTAATTGTTGTAAATAAGGTAGAACTTGAATTAAATATTTAACACTTTTGTTAATTATCAAAGGTTTTAGATATTCTTGTCCATAATTATTTTTTATATATTCAACACTTTCAATTAAATCCTTTGATTTTTTCAAAAAAATACTGCCTGTTATTTCGATATTATTTACTCGACATACTTCTATTATCTTTTCTATTTCTTCGGCTGATTTAATAAATACACTGCCGCTTATTTCAATGTTATTTGTGCGACATACTTCAATTATCTTCTCTATTTCTTTTGCTGATTTCATAAATACACTGCCTGTTATTTCGATGTTATTTGCGCGACAAACTTTAATTATCTTCTCTATTTCTTCAGCTGATTGTCTAAATACATTCCCACTTATTTCAATGTTATTTGCACGACATACTTCAATTATCTTTTTTATTTCTTCGGCTGATTTTAGGAATACATTCCCACTTATTTCGATATTATTTGCACGACATATTTCAATTATCTTTTCTATTTCTTCTGATGATTTCATAAAGACACTGCCTGTTATTTCGATGTTATTTGTGCGACATACTTCAATTATCTTCTCTATTTCTTCGGCTGATTTTAGGAATACATTCCCACTTATTTCGATGTTATTTGCGCGACACACTTCAATTATCTTCTCTATTTCTTCGGCGGATTTCATAAATACAGTACCACTTATTTCGATGTTATTTGCATGACATACTTCAATTATCTTTTTTATTTCTTCGGCTGATTTTAGGAATACAGTACCGCTTATTTCGATGTTATTTGTGCGGCACACTTCAATTATCTTTTCTATTTCTTCGGCTGATTTCATAAATACACTGCCTGTTATTTCAATGTTATTTGCGTGACAAACTTCAATTATCTTTTCTATTTCTTCGGCTGTTTTTTGAAATACACTGCCTGTTATTTCGATGTTATTTGTGCGACATACTTCAATTATCTTCTCTATTTCTTCGGCGGATTGTCTAAATACATTCCCACTTATTTCGATGTTATTTGCGCGACACACTTCAATTATCTTCTCTATTTCTTCGGCGGATTTCATAAATACAGTACCACTTATTTCGATGTTATTTGCATGACATACTTCAATTATCTTTTTTATTTCTTCTACACTTTGCCTACTAATTGCAGCAGATAAATTAATTATTTTATTGTCTTGATCGATATTTAACAATTCTATTTCTTTAATTCTTGATTTTTTAACACTTAAAATTGAAGTTATTTCATTTAATGCTTCAACACCATAATTTTCTACAACATATTCATATGTTTGTTTTAAATCATATGGTTCTGTACTTAGAACATGTAAGCATGTTTCTACACTAGTAAACTTTATTTCTCTTGCTTGTAAAAATGTTACATTTTCTTTTATAGCATCAACATTTAAATACATAATACTTGGACATTTTTCTATATTATATGTTCCTACTTCTAATTCATTAATTAGATAATTTAAAGTTTTGTCAATTGCTACATATTCACCATATTCCAATATGTTACTATTTTTTTTAATAACTTTACTAGCATCTATTTTATATTTTGATAATAAATCTGTTAATAAATATTGTCCAATCACATTAACTCCTCCCACAATTCCATATCATTATCTAACATATCAACGTAATTAATTCCTATTTTTGAAATTAATTTATCTACTTTATTTTTAAATTCATTTTTGTCACATATAAAAATTAGTGGATATCTTTCAAATATATCTTCAATATCATTTATGTTTAATTCTTTTAAATATTTTATATTTTCTAATATATCTATTGAATTGTTTTGTATTTCTTCAATTACTGAAATTCCATATATTTCTTCTATTTTTTCAAAGTCTATTTTCATAATATCATTTCCTTTAAATTTATATAAATTATTATTAATACTGTATATATCTTATCATATTTAAAATAAAATTACAAAATAAATGCCCATGAAAATCATGAGCATTTAAATAATTTCACAATGTTTTTACAATTTGAATATAATATTAATAGATAATAATCAAATATTTTGTAAATTAATATATTTCCTTTTTTGTCTTAAATTTGTGATAAATTCCTATTATAAGTTTACTTATGAATAATTCCTGAAATTCTACAACAAAATGTAG
>CALVSQ010000020.1 GCA_944359085.1 uncultured Bacilli bacterium
CACTTAACATCGGAAATTAAATGTATCTCTTTTTTTAATATATGAATTAATTCATATCTATATACATTTTACTATAGATTAATTATTTTGTCAACAACATTAAATAATTAATTTGTAGTTGACTTTTATGCTAAATTAATTTATAATTAATATAGAGATATATTTAATAGTTAGGTGTTTTACTCTATTTTTAATTTATTTTAAGAATGGAGGTGATTCTATGGGATCTAATACTATAGAAAGGATTACTAATGCAATTAATTGTAGCATTTGCTATGATTGTTCTTTATACAATTCTAGTCCTTAAAAATAAGGACTAATCTTAAATGAAAACACCGATTCATCTTTGAACGGTGTTTTCTCAACCAAAATTTAGAGAAAGCACTTAACATGCGAAATTAAATGTATCTCTTTTTTTAATATATGAATTAATTCATATCTATATACATTTTACTACAGATTAATTGTTTTGTCAAATACTTTCTTTTCTAATTATATCTAAAATATTTTCCTTTTTTATTTGTTTAGTTGCATACCACATAGTTATTAAAACAATTATAAAGATACCAAATATAGCTATTATTATACTTGTATATGGTATTATTAAACTAGTTTTTGCTATTTTATTAAATGATAAATGAAATAAATATGTTATAACTAATGATACTGATATACCATATATTAATGATTTTAATCCGAATAATAAGCATTCAAAGATTATCATTTTATTAAATCCTTTTGGCGTTAAGCCGATACTTCTTAACATAGCAAATTCTTGTCTTCTTAAAGTAACACTCATATTAATTGTATTGATAACACTAGTAACACCGATTAAAGTTATTAAAATAACAAAACCATATAATATTATTTTATATGCCAGTAAAGTATTGTATTGTTCCTGCATCGTTTGTTTAATATTATCAGTACTAATACTAACATCTAAAATATCCTGATGTAATAATTCATCAACTTTAGTAAAATTATCGCCATTTAATGTTAATGTTATATTATATTCATCAGTATTTATTTTATTAAATGTATCTTTATCAACAATTAAAGTATATGTATAAATCCAAGGTTCAACATTTTCTAATATAATATCAGTCATATAAATATTATCTAAAACAAGATTATTATTATCATCATATATATTTAAACTACTAATATCTTTATATAAATTGAATCCTTTAATATTTTTATTTATCCATCCCTCTTCATCTAAATAATTTAATAAAATAGGTTGATTAGCAACATTAAGTTGTTTTTTTACTTGTTCATATGTTTTATCATCTAACAAATATAAATAAACATATTGTTTAGAACTACTACTAATCATAAATTCATTTATTACTTCATCTGTATAATAATCTAGATTAAAATCAGATTCTAATGTTTTTAATTCAATTAAACTATTCTGCTTTACTCCCTCAATATTTAAAACTTGATTAATAATTTCATCTATTTTACTTTTATCTTTACTAGATAATCTAACAAAATAATCATAACTTGGAATATCCATAGCATCTTTACTAGATTTAATTGTATAATTTAAAAATGAACTAAATGAAACATATAAAACAATACTTAAAAATAAGGATAAAATGGTTATATTATATTTTTTCTTATTTCTTTTCATATTTTTATAAGCAATCTCTGCTTCAATACCTAATTTTTTAATTAGTTTAGGTGTTTTAAATTTTTTTATTTTAATTTCATTATTTAACCTAATCGCTTCAATAGGACTTACTCTACTTGCTTTTTTAGTTGGATAATAAGCTGCTAAAACAATAGTAAAAATAATAAAAATAATGGAAATCAACATATATAAAGGATATATTGATAATTCTAATGGAATAGGTAAACTATCGACTAATAATTTGTTAATAGTTGATAAAATAATATTAATACCAATAAAAGATAAAATTAAGCCTAATACAATACCAATAATACCTTCTACAAAAACTTCAAAAAACAATGTATATCTTAATTGCTTTTTAGTAGCGCCTATACTTGAAAACAACCCAAATTGTTTTATTCGTTCGGTAACTGATATAGCAAAAGCATTATAAATTACAATAACACTTGCAATTGTAATTAGTAATAAAATAATTAATAATATTGCAATTGAAAATTTAATAAAATTATTATTTTCCCCTATTCCATAATAATAAAGTAAACTATTATTATATTCTAAATTACTTTCATAATTTAAATTTTTTATAATTAATTCACTATTTTGTATTGTCTTAAAAACATTTTTATATTTTACATATACATTTAATAAATCAATAGGCTCAGAAATAGTAAAAATACTATATCCTGGATTAGAATATTCTTCATATATATCTTTTTCAACGATACCAACAATTTTATATTCTTGTGGTGATGTGTTTATTAAATGTTCTTCTTTTACAATTTTTACTGTCCCATCACTCAAATATTTATATTCAACTACATAAGCACTTTCACCTAATAATTTGTCATCACATTCTCTTTGTCCAACATTTAATTTAATAGTATCGCCAACATTTAAATTAATATTTCCTTCAGCTTTAATATTATTGGAAATAATAACTTCATTTTCATCGTTAGGTAATCTTCCTTCAATTAACTTTAAATCATCTAAATAACTTTTAGACGCTGTTAAAACTTGTAGATATTTTTTATTTTGTAACCCTTCATATAATGAATATCCTAAGCTAGATTTATATTTATAATTTAAAACATTATCATTTTTAGAAATGAAATTTAAATCTTCATTTTTTATATTTAAATTAACATGATAATCTCCATTATATTTAATAGTTGTTCCAATTCCATTATCTCTAAAACTAGAAAATAATAGACCCAATTCAATCATTAAAAAAGTGGCTAGCATGATTCCCATGATTGTTAAAATGGTTCTTTTTTTATTTGCTTTTAAATGTTTAATAGTCAAAATATTTAATATTTTCATAATATTACTCCTTTAAGATATTATAACAAAATATTATTATTTTTAAATGACTTATATAGTGACAATTTTGTCACATTAAATAGCAAAAAACACCACTCAACTTTGAATGGTGTTTTCTATATCCAATAAATAAGAAGAAACACTTAATCTTCCCAATTAAATGTATCTCTTTTTTTTAACATATGAATTAATTGTATTAATAATTTTTATCATCAAAAATCATTAATATGGAGGTGATCTTCTATGATTAAAAAATTTATAGAAAGGTTTATAAATGCAACTAATTGTAAAATTTTATACCTATTTAAAATCCACAATACTAATTAATTCATATCTATATATATTTTACTATAAATTAACATTGCTGTCAATAGTAATTCGTAAAATAATTAATTTATAGTTGACTTTTATATTAAATTAATTTATAATTAATTTAGAGATATATTTAATAGTTAGGTGTTTTACTCTGTTTTATTAAAAACGGAGGTGATCTTTATGACCTTTAGATTAACCGAAAGGATTACAAATGAACTTAATCATAATATTTGCAATGATTGTATTTTATACAGTTTTAGCAATAAAAAATAAAGATTAAAAATAAAACACCGATCAACTTTTGAACGGTGTTTTCACTAAAAATCTAAATAGAGAAAACACTTAACATGCGAAATTAAATGTATCTCTTTTTTTAATATATGAAATAATTCATATCTATATACATTTTACTATAAATTAATTATTTTGTCAAACATTATTTATTATTTTTTTCATCGCTTATTATTTTACCATCTTCTAAAGTAATTATTCTATCGGCACATAGAGCTAAATTATGATCATGAGTAATCATAATAATAGTTTGTTTATATTTTTGATTAGATAGTTTTAATAATTCAATTATTTCACGTCCTGCTTTACTATCCAAGTTACCAGTTGGTTCATCAGCTAACAATAAAGCCGGTCTATTCATCAAAGCTCTACCAATACTAACTCTTTGTTGTTGACCACCAGATAATTCATTAGGTAAATGATTTACTCTTTTACTCAATCCTAATGTTTCAATTAATTCATTTAAATATTTTTCATCTGGTTTTTTATTATCTAATAAAATTGGTAAAGTTATATTTTCTTTGATATTTAATATTGGAATTAAATTATAAAATTGATAAATCAAACCAACTTGACGACGACGGAATATTGCTAAATTAGTTTCATTTAATTCATAAACATCAACTCCATCAACAAATACTTTTCCACTTGTTGGTCGATCTACACCACCTAAAATATGTAATAAAGTTGATTTCCCTGAACCACTACTTCCAACTATTGCAATAAACTCACCTTTTTCAACTGAAAAGCTAACATCATCTAAAGCTTTTACTAAAGTTTCTCCTTTACCATAATTTTTACATAAATTTTCTACTTTTAATATTTCCATATTATTTCTCCTTCCAAGATAATTATATTAAATAATTATTACAATTAAATGACTAAATCAATTACAATTTCGTCACAAATTGTTTTTATATAACTTAATTATAAAAGTACTACCAACACCTTCATTAGAAGATACTTCAATTAGGCCATTTTGTAGATTAATTATTTTTTTAGACATATTAAGTCCAATACCAATACTTTCTTTATTATGATTACCCTTATAAAATCTTTCAAAAATATGTTTAATATCTTTTTTACTAATACCTGTACCATTATCAATTACTTTTATTTCAGTATAAAGAGGATTAGTACTACCGATTATTTCTATTGTATCAACAGTATGTTCACAAGCATTTTTAATTATATTAAGTAACGCTTCAATAGTCCAATTAATATCAACATTTAAATTAACATCTTCAATATTTTTAGTTAATTTAATATTTTTAAGTTCTAACAAAACATTAATTGGTTCAATAGCTTTATCTATTAATTCTTTTAAATTTATTTTTTCTTTTTTCAACTTAACTGTTCCACTTTCTAATCTTGATAATTTAAGTAAACTAGTCACTAACCATTCTATTCGTTCAATTTGATTTTTATTTTTAATTAAAAATTCTTTTTTAATATTTTCATCTTTTTCGTTAGTTAAAATATCATTTATCATATACATACTAGTTAAAGGTGTTTTTATCTGATGAGATATATCTTGTAATGTTTCTTCTAAATACTTTTTTTCTTTAATTAACAATTCACTTTGTTCTTTTAATTTAATAGTCATTTTATATATATCATTTTTTAAATTACTGATATCACCTTCACAATAATCTTTAATATTAATGGAATAATCATCATTTAAAATATTGTTCATATATTTGTCAATTTTACCTATTTTTTTATAAATATTTCTAATATAAATATAATTAATTATAAATAATAATAAAGCGCTTATTAAACAATATAATAAAATAATAATATTATTGTTTTTAATAGTAATCAAATTATATTCTTTTATTAGATTATTACCTATTTCATAATTATCTTTAATTAAATAACTTGATATTATATCTTCTTTTAAATTAGGATATTTACTTAACAAATTACCAATTAAATAACTTTCATTATCAATTATTTTTTGTTCATAACTATTATTCACAATATTAGAAATCAAAAAGTAAAATAAAATAATAATCAAAATAGCTATAAAATTGACAATAAAATATTTTTTATTCACTATCATCACCTATTTTATACCCTATACCTCTTAATGTTATAATAATTTTAGGATTAGTTACATCATCTTCTATTTTTTCTCTTATTCTTTTAATATAAACGGTTAAAGTATTATCATAAACATATTCTTCATTAACATCCCAAATATCTGCTAAAATCTTTTCACGAGTAAATACTTGATTAGGATTTAAAGCCAAAGTTAATAATATTTTATATTCTAAAGCAGTTAAATTAACATCTTTACCATTTTTAAATACTTTAGCTTGTTTTAAATCAATTGTAATATTTTTTATTTTTATAACATCATAATTATTATTTCTTCTTAAAACGTTTTTAATTCTTGATATCAATTCTCTTGTTTTAAAAGGTTTAGTTACATAATCATCTGCCCCCATATCCAGTCCCATAACAATTGAAGGCTCTAAATCATTAGCTGTTAAAAATATAATTGGAATATTTTTAATCTCTTTTATTTTCTTAAACAAATCAAATCCATTAGTATCAGGTAAATTAATATCTAACAAAATTAAAGAAACATTATCTAATTTTTCTAAACAATCATTGCCAACTGCTTCATCAACTTCAAAATTTTCATATTCTAAACAATATTTTAAACCACTTCTTATAGTAGCATCATCTTCGACAATTAATATTTTCATAATTCCACCTAATTAAATTATACACTAAATATTGATAAAATGATATGACAATTTTGTAATTTTAAAGCATCGAAATAAATCGATGCTTAAAATATATTTTTTAATATACCAAATGATAATATCATCATAATTATGCCAGCCATCAAAACACCTAACATAGCAGCAATAGCTGATTTCTTCTTATCCATTCCAAGCAATGAAGCTAAAAAGCATCCTGTCCAAGCGCCTGTTCCAGGCAAAGGAATACCAACAAATAATAACAATCCTAAATAACCATATTTATCTAATTGTTCTCTTTTACTTAAGCATTTATTTTCTATTTTAGTTATGATTTTATCAAAAAACTTAATTTTTCTTAATAACTTAAATATCAATTCTAAAAAAAATAAAGCTATTGGAATAACTATTATATTACCAATTAAACAAATAATAAAACTATTTTTAGGATCCATATTTAATAAAGCTGCAGCTAAAATGCCACCTCTTAATTCTAAAATCGGCATCATCGATATTAAAAATATTAATATTTCTTTACCATAACTAATATTAGTTATTCCTCCAAATAAATTTATAAATATCTCAACTATTTTTTCCATTATTTAACTCCTTGCGCTACTTCATTATAAATATTATATAATTCTTCTTTTTCTTCTTCATTTAATATAACATTATTAGAATTAACCGTTCCATAATGATTGCCAACAATTTTACCTTCTTTAACAAAATAAACATCAGGAACTGATAATACCTTTTGGTCATCTTCATTAGTTTGTAAATAATCATTTAATATGCCAATCATTTTAGCAAAACTTTCACTTTCTTCAATATTACTAGGATTATAGTAATATAAATCTAAATTATTTTTTTCAGCTACTTCTAACAATGTTTCAACAACTGAACGTGTCATTCCATCATTAGCAATACCAAAAAACAATATTCCTGTATCATTTTCTAAAAATGTTACAACCTCGTCAATATTTAAATATCTAATATTATAATTACTATCAATATTTACTTCAATATTAGAATCATTTAAAGCTTCATATTCTTCTTTAAATTTATTAATATCATTTTTATTGCTACATCCTACTAATAATAAAACTATCAATAATAACTTTTTCATTTTTCACCTACTCACAAGTATATCCTAATTCTTTTAATGTTTTTACTAAATCTGTTCTACTTTGTTTAATATTTAATTTATCTAATACTTCTTTGTCACTATCTAAAGGTACACTATATTCTATTTTGTATTCAGTTTCATTATCTACTAAAATATTATATTCTAAATTAGAAAATTTATTTTGAGTTTCAATTGATAATTTAATAGAAGATATAGTGTTACTGCTACCAACATTATCGTAAGTAATTTTTAAATCATCAATAATATCATTTTTAAATCCAAATGTATAAGTTGTTATAGAAGTTAAATCATCAGCTGTTTCTTTTTTTTCACAACTTTTAACTAAATAACCGCTATTTTCAAAGCAACCAGTTAACATAAAACAACTTAATAATATAATTATTTTCTTCATAAAATTACCTTTCTAACAATGATAACGAAACTTTATTTTTTTCTAAATTAATGTCATCAACATAACAATCTACAATATCACCAACATTAACGACTTCCATTGGATGTTTAATATATTTATTAGTTAATTTAGAAATATGCGCTAAACCATCATTTTTTAAACCAATATCAATAAATACTCCAAAATCAACAACATTTCTTACGGTTCCTTGTAATTTCATCCCAACTTGTAAATCTTCAATATGAAGTATGTCATTTCTTAAAATAGGTTTAGGCATTTCATCACGTGGATCACGATTAGGTTTTTTTAAAAAATCTATGATATCTTGTAATGTATAAATATCAGTATTTAATTTTTTACTATATTCTTCTACATCAATATTTAAATTATTAATCTTTTCACTACCTAAATCTTTAACATCTAAATGTAACATATCTAACAATTTTAAAGTTATATCATAGCTTTCAGGATGGATACTGGTTACATCTAAAGGATTAGTTCCATCAACTACTCTTAAAAATCCAATTGCTTGTTCATATGTTTTATCAGATAATAATTTTTTTAATTCATTTCTATTCTTTATTCTATTTTTATTACGATATTCTAATATTTTTTCAATATTTTTTTTAGTTATACCAGAAACATATTTAAATAAAGATGGACTAGCTGTATTAACATTAACCCCAACTTTATTAACCGCACTACTAACCACAAAATCTAAGCTTTCAGTTAATCTTTTATTTGAAACATCATGTTGATATAACCCAACACCAATACTTTCTGGTTCAATTTTAACTAATTCTGCTAAAGGATCTTGTAATCTTCTACCAATACTAATAGCACTTCTTTTTTCAACAGTTAAATCCGGAAATTCTTCAATTGCTATTTTACTAGCAGAATAAACACTTGCTCCTGCTTCACTTACAATTATATATTCTACTTTTCTATCACATTCTTTAATAACATCAGCAATAAAAGCTTCACTTTCTCTTGAGGCAGTACCATTACCAATAGCAATAATATCAATATTATATTTTTTAATTAAATCTAATACTATTTTTTTAGCTTCTTCATATTTTTTTACTGGTTCATGAGGATAAATTACTGCAATTTCTAATGATTGTCCAACCGGAGATAAAACAGCTAATTTACATCCTGTTCTATAAGCCGGATCTAATCCTAATACCATTTTATCTTTCATAGGTGGTTGTAATAATAATTTTTCTAAGTTTTTACCAAAATTATCGATAGCTACTTCATCTGCTTTCTCAGTTAAATCACTTCTTATTTCTCTTTCAATTGATGGTTCAATTAATCTTTTATAAGCATCATTTATAGCATCTATTACTATATCTGTAACTATTGATTTATCATTTTTAATTATTTTTGATTTTAAATTATTAATTATGTCTTCTTTATTAACATCAATATTTACAGTAATTACTTTTTCTTTTTCAGCACGATTGATAGCTAAAACACGGTGTGGTTTTATATCACGCACTTTTTCTTGATAATTATAATACATTTCATAAACTTTATTTTCATCAACGGCATCTTTTTTTAATTTAGTAACAATTACACCATTTCTAAATGTATAATTTCTAATTGATTTACGATAAAATGCATTATCACTAATCCACTCAGCAATTATATATTTAGCTCCCGTTATAGCATCTTCTATAGTTTTAACTTTATCATTTATAAACTTAGAATAATCAATTTCTTTCAAAGGAAAAGACATAATTATTTTAGCTAATGGTTCTAAACCATTATTAATAGCATCAGTTGCTTTTGTTTTTTTCTTTTCTTTAAATGGTCTATATAGATCTTCAACTTCTACTAATTTATCAGCATTCAAAATTTGATTTTTTAATTCTTCAGTTAATAAACCTTTTTCATCAATTAATCTAATTACATCTTCTTTTCTTTTTAATAAATTAACTTGATATTCATATATATCATTAATTTTTCTAATTTGTTCTTCATCTAAAGCACCAGTTGCCTCTTTTCGATATCTTGCAATAAAAGGTATTGTATTACCTTCACCTAACAATTTTAAAACAGTTTCAACTTGTTTTGGCTTTATATTTAATTCTACACTTGTATTTTTTATTATATTTTCGTTCATATTTAACCTTCTTTAACTATTAGATTATACCACAAAACAAGTATTGTAATCAATACTTATAAACTGTTATTACTGGACGAATGCCATAATCCTCACTACTAATATCAACCAATTGTATAACACCATCACTATTTACAATATATGCATTAAATGATTTTAAAGGATTAGCTTTAGTTATCCAATAACCACTATTTTTATTTAAATTATCATAAACAAACTTACTATCTAAAGTATTAGAAATTAATGAATAAGTTGGTAAAATAGATCTTGATTTAATATAGAAATCTTTGTACGCTTTATCCTCATTTTCATCAGATATTTTATAATTTCTTTCTAATAAATTAGTCCAATCACTTGTTTCTTGTTGTAATTGTTCTATAGCAGATATTGGTCCATCTGAATTAAAATTTGGAGCCCATTGAACAAAATCTTTTATATTTTTATCCATTATCAAATTTACTTTTTCACCATCATCGGATAGCACATAAAATTTATAAGTCTCTATTTCATTAACTTGAATAATAAAAGGAGTTCCTACTTTACAAATACCTGTAAATGCACAATCATCTATTTTATTAATATTTAAATTTAAATCAATAGTAGCTAAATCACTTAATAAAATTCCTTTTTCTATTTCAACTTTTTCATTTTTAATTTCTTCATATAATTTATTATATTCATCATTTAATTGATATTGTTTATCATCATAAAAATAATAAGGACCAACATTTTCAATATAACAATTATGAAGAAGAACTTTATCTTCATTTGAATAATATATTTCTTCACAAGAAATATTTAAATCAACGTTTTCTTTAACCCAATCATTGTCTAATTTAGTAGTTTCTAATAAATAATTTTTTTCATTAATCTTTGTTTTAATTTGTTCACCGTAATAAACTAATAAACTAGAAAAATTACTATCTTCTTTTTTTACAAAATAATTATTATAAACATAATAACCAATCATAATTAATAACAAAATAGTTAAAAACATACTTAATTTTTTCATTCTATCACCTATTAATATAATATCATATTTTTACTTATTTTGATAGTCACTTATAAATTTTTCTTTGTAGTTTTTAAAATTATCATTTTTAATAGCTTCTCTTATTTCTTCCATTTCTTTAATTAAAAATCTTATATTATGAATAGATAATAATCTACCACCTAACATTTCATCACATGTAATTAAATGTCTAATATAAGCTTTAGTATAATTTTTACATGTATAACAATCACAATTATCTTCAATAGGTGTGAAATCTTCTTTATATTTTAAATTTTTTAAATTAATACGACCATGTTTTGTAAAAGCATTACCATGACGAGCAAGTCTTGTAGGTAATACGCAATCAAACATGTCAACTCCTCTTTCTACTCCTTCTAATAAATCAATAGGTTCACCAACCCCCATTAAATATCTAGGTTTATCAATAGGTAAATATTTAATAGCATAATCAATCATTTTATACATAGTATCTTTATCTTCACCAACACTAGTTCCACCAATTGAATAACCATCAAAATCTAATTTAACAGTTTCTTTCGCACTATATTCTCTTAAATCTTCGTATTCTCCACCTTGAACAATTCCAAATAAAGATTGATTATCATTACTATGAACATCTTTTCCTCTTTTAGCCCATCTAATTGTTCTTTCCGTACTAGCTTTAGCATATTCATAACTAGCTGGATAAGGAATACACTCATCAAAACTCATAGCTATATCACTATCTAATTTATTTTGAATTTGAATTGATAATTCAGGAGTTAAAAATAATTTTTTACCATCAATATGACTTTTAAAAATAACTCCTTCTTCACTTATATCTTTCTTTTTAGCCAAAGAAAAAACTTGAAATCCCCCACTATCAGTTAAAATAGGACCATTATAATTCATAAATTTGTGTAATCCACCTGCTTTATCTACTATATCTTCACCAGGTCTTAACCATAAATGATATGTGTTAGATAAAATAACAGCACTATTCATATTATATAATTCTTCTGGAGTTAAAGTTTTAACATTAGCTAAAGTACCTACTGGCATAAACATAGGAGTATCAAATGTACCATAATTAGTTTTTAATTTTCCTAATCTTGCTTTACCATCATTTTTTATTAATTCATATTTTATTTTCATTTCAAATCACCATTTATTAATTATATATTAAAAATACAAATTTGACAATATTTTTAAAATGTGTTATTATAACAACCGTATTTTTGAAGGGGGAAAATTTTATGTCATCAAATAGAATTGATTTTAAAACAATTACAACAAGAGAAGATTTAAAAACTATTACAGAAGAAGAATTAAAACTTATTGCAAAAGAAAGTACTTTTCATTCAAATTATTTAAAAAGAACTTATATGGTTAATATTAATCATCTTTTAGAATTTTTTGCGCCAAGAGCAAAAGAAATTTCTAGAGCAGAAAAATATAAAAATTTAAGTGAATCGGCTAAAAATTTATTAGCAGCTAATATTGTTTATAACGATACAGAACGTTTTATCAAAGTATTAATTAAAAATGGTATATCTTTTAGTCAATTATATAACTATTCAAGACTTATTTCAAAAACAAAAAAACTTGTTTTAATGGCTAATGAATTAGAAGTATCTGAAGAAGTTAAATTAACTAATACACCATTAAATAGATTATGTACTTTATTTTGCAAATATTATGGTATTACAGATTTTAATATTACACTTATTAAAATAAATGAAATAGTTCAATTTCATAATGAGTTATATGTTAAATTAGAACAAGAATTTAGACAAACACAAGGTGGAAAAAAATATTAAAAAATACGTTTAAAGCGTATTTTTTATTTTATCTAAATTCATTTTTCTACTACCCTTCAAATAAATAATACAATCATCTTTTATGTTTTGCTTTAAATAATCAATTATTTCTTCTATAGTATCAAAATGAATTCCTTTTATTTGTTTAGTATATTTTCCCAATAATAATACTTTTTTATTCTTTATTTTTTTAAGATATTTATTTATCTTTTTATGGTACATTTTACTAAATTTACCTAATTCTAACATATCACCTAATACAATAAATTTTAATTCATTACCTTTTAATAAATTTAATCCTCCAACTAACGATTCAAAACTACTATTATAACTATCATCTATAATTGTATATTTATTTTTTATTATATTTAATCTACCATCTATTCCATTATATTCTTTTATAACTTCACTCATTGTTTTTAAATCAATACCAAATATTAATCCTATTTTGATTGCAATAAATAAATCAGGCAAAATATGTTTATACGATTTAAATATAAAATGAGTATCATCTATATCAAATTCAATATAATCGTTGTATTTTATATTTTTAACATTTAATAACTTATTATCAACTTTTATTATATTTTTATATTTTAATTTTTTTAGATATTTATCATTTTTATTAACTAATAAATATCCATTATTCATGCCATCTAATATTTCTAATTTAGCTTTCATAATGTTTTTTTTACTACCCAAATTTCCTATATGAGCACTACCAATATTTGTTATAACTGCATAATCAGGATTACATATTTTTGATAAATAAGATATTTCATCAAAATGATTCATACCTAATTCTGTTACAATTACGTCATATTTTTCATTTAAATTTAACAATGTTACAGGTAATCCAATATTATTATTATGATTTTTTTGAGATTTTAATACATTATATTTAGTACCTAATATTAATGATATTAATTCTTTAGTTGTTGTTTTTCCTACACTTCCTGTAACAGCAATCAAAGGTATTTTATATTTATTTCTTATAAAATTACCTATTTTACCTAATGCTTCTATTGAGTTATCTATCTTAATATTAGGTATGTTATCTAATTCTTTTTCACTTATAACACAAGATGCTCCATTATTAATCGCTTCTTCTATATAATTATGACCAGAATTGATGGCCAAAAATAAATCTCCTTCTTCTATTTCTTTTGAATTTGTTTTTATTGTATTAAATAAGGCATCATTTTTTATGATGCCATTTAATACATTATTTAATTCACTTAAATACATCATTATCACCATTATATTTTATGAGTAATGACATAAAAATATTAATTATTTAACTAAAACTACGCGTGTTGAATGACTTGTTGACGCTTGACCTGCAGCATAACTAACAGTAAATATACCGGCAATTAAACTATTTCCTCGATAAAACCATGATCTACTTGAAAAAGGAAAAATAACATCATTTCCGTACCAACCATCATCGGCATTACCAAATGTTTTTAATGTTTCCTTTGTTGCATCTCCTAATTTTCCGCGACCATGGGTTATATAAGATGTATTATATGTATAACTATCATAATATTTTGAATTTGGAGCTACAACAAATCCCGCACTACTAGAGTAAAAAGCACCACTAGTATTAACGACATTCCCCATAACAACATCCCATGCTCCACCACTCATGTCATATACACCATATATATTTTGTGTAGTACTTGCTAACATACCTGATGTTGTATCATATTTATTACAACTTGTAGATTCAAGACTTCCTGCTGCGGCACCGCATCCTGTTATATAGCTACTATTATTATTTATTCCTACTTCCACACATTTTTCATTAGTACATGTTCCATATTTACTATGAGATAAATATGCTACAGCTCCCCATTCCATATTTTTCATCATATGACTATCTCCATTTAATGAATACACTGTACCTATATTTTGTATTGCATTAAAAAATGATGATACTGTTTGTCCTCTTAAACTACTTACATTTGGTTTTATTGTTATTTCATTTGTACTACCACTTACCTCAAATTTTCCTACCCAAAACCCTGTTAATTCTTGATTACCAAATGTAAATGCTGGATGAGTATACCAATTTCCATTTACTGCATTTGTACAGATTTCGCTTATTGTTCCAGAACCACTTACGGCATCTGTACATTTTACATTTCCTGTTGTTGAAGTTTCACTTTCAAATTTTATTTGAATTTCCTGTTCAGGCACACTTCCATTATTTGCATTAAACAATTGATATTTATATCTTGGTATCCATACATACCATAAAGCTATTTCATCTTCACTTATTGTATCACCAACATTTTTAGTAATACCACTATTTAACACTACTGCATTCGCCCATTCTTTTTTATCATAATCATACCATTCTTTTTTTATATCTGCATATATCCAATTACTTCCATCATAATATATTGGTATCATATTATTTAATAATTCTGGACTATTTGCTCCACTATTATCTTTATACATCAATTCTTCCTTAACAACCTTAACCAATCTTCTTTTAGTAACACAATTATTATGACTATCACAAGCAGTATATTCAATTATTTTATCAGTAGGTAACCTATCAAAACCTCTAGTTTCAATCTTAATATCTTCACCACTATTATCTGTAGCTGAAACACCTTCTAACAAATCAAAACTAGCAAGTTCTTCTTTTAATAATTCTATAGTTCCTGGAACTATTAAATCAGGAGCCGTTGTATCTCTAATAACTATAGTTCTAGTAATACGAGAAGTATATCCATTACTTGTTGCACTATAAATAGCAGTATAAGTATTAAACTCTTTAGTATCAATACTAGGAACTTCAACACCATTCAATTGATAACTAATTTGAATATCTTGTATAATATTTCCATCTTTATCTTTAGCTAAGGCACCTTTTTCTTCATAAGTTCCATTTATTTCAACATATTCAATAAAATTACCATTTAATATAATAATAGGTGAATTCTTATTTACTTCACTATCAATATCAGAGCCACTATTTCCATCAACATTAATTTCAAAATTATTATTTTTAAACGTAATGGTAATAACCATATCATTAGGAAGTAATTCTCCTGTTATGGGATTTCTAATGTCTAAAGTTAAAAATCCTCCTTTTTTTAATTCAAAAAGAGTTATAGTAACTGATTCACCATCATTTACTGGCAACATTTCTATATTAGCATATGCCCATTTTTCAGCACCACTTTTAATTTCTTCTAATTGCGAATTATATAATTTTTCTTTGTTTGTTTTAATAGTTTTATTAACAAGTGGAAAAACAATTACTGCTATAACAGCCAAAACAATCAAAACTCCCAATAATTCTACTAAAGTAAAACCTTTTTTCATTATTACCACCTATTATAATTATACATTTTAAATTTTTTTTAGTCAATCTCATTTTTTCTAATAATATACGTTTTATCTTTAGTATAAAAAGCATAAAAAACGTCTTCTAATTTTAATTTGTTTTTATCTAAAATATTATATACCCAATTTAAATCCTTCTTCATATTTTTTACAGTATCTACATCAATTGTTCCATCAATTATAATTGGCATTGGATAAACATTATTATCATTAAATACTGATAATTTACCATTGTTTTCTAATATTGCATAATTTACATCATTTATATTCTTAACCCCCTGTTCCCTTAATTGCGAGATTAAGTCATCTAAACTATATCTAATTTTTTGCATTTGCTTAAAATCAACTTTACCTTTATTTATAATGACTTGTGGACTACCATCAATAAACTTACGAAAAGCATTACTTTTTAAAGCTAAATAACTTAAACTAATTTGTAATATTACTAAAATAGCAATAGGAATTAATGATACAAAAATAGATCTATCTATTTCTTCAATACTCATAGCAGCAAGCTCTGCAATCAAAATAGAAACAATTAAATCTATTATTCCTAACTGTCCAACTTCTTTTTTTCCCATTATTCTATAACATATAGCAATATAAACATATAATACTAATGTTTTAAATATTATATTAAAATACATTTTAATCACCTATTACATTATGATAAAAGGAATAAAAATTTATACAAAAACATATTAATTATTAGGTGAGAATATGTTCTATTTAAAAAAATTAAGTAAATCTTTAGGTATCAGTTTAGCTATTTTATTAATTATTACATTATTAATAACATTATTTAATTATATTGGATTAATTGGATTAAAAATTGTAACAGGTTTTTCTTATATTACACCTTTTATATCTATATTTATTGGAAGCTTATTATTAGGGAAAACAAGCAATAATAAAGGATGGTTAGAAGGAATTAAATATGGTTTAATATGTATAGTAATATTTTTTATATTTAATTATTTAGCATTTGATAGTGGATTTAATATTTCTAATATAATTTTATACATTATAACTTTAATTTCAGGTATTTTGGGTGGCATGATGGGCATAAATTTAAAAAAAGATAACAATTAATTTGTTATCTTTTCTAAATATCTTTTTTTACATTCTTCAATCAATTCTAAAGCTTTTTCTGTATCATAATAATCATCAACTTTTACTTCAATATTTTGTAACGTTTTATAATTTTGAAAAAAATTTTTGATTTCTTCTAAAGTGAAATTAGATAAATCATTCAAACATTTAACTTCATTATATCTAGGATCAACATTAACAACTGATATTAATTTATAATCTTCATGCCCATTATCAATTACTGATAAATAACCAATTACTCTCGCTGGAACAACACATCCAGGAAAAGTTGGCTCAGATGATATTACTAATATATCTAATGGATCACCATCATTAGCTAAAGTATTTTCAATATAACCATATTCCGCAGGATAATTCATAGCAGAATATAAAACTCTATCTAATTTAATACGATTAGATTTTTTATCTATTTCAAATTTATTTTTTGTTTTTAATGGTATTTCAATTATAGCTTCTACTACATTATTCATGATTATTCTCCTTAAAATTTTTAATAAATTCATTATAAGCTTTAGTTTCTAATTTTAAATCATATTTTAGTTTTTTATTAGTTAAATCATTTAAAAATTGTTTTACTAATTCTGGATTTCTAACTAAAATAGGGCCTAATATATAAGTACCATAAAAATTGTTATATCTTATTATATCGGTATCACTATATTCACTATTATAACTATTATTATTAATAAATCCTAATATTTTATTATGATAAACTTCTTCCATTTTTCTCTTACCTTTAGTAACTTCATATTCAAATATATTTAATGCTTTATTATCTTCTATTTTTTTACCAAACATATCAACACTATTACCAGTTACTAACATAAATTTATTATCTTCAATATATTTTTTTATATCATTTTTATATTTAGATAAATGTTTTAAAGCAATTAATAAATTATCTTCTGTACCAGATCCAATATAAACTAAATCATATTTATCAAATTCTAATTCATCATCTAAAGATAAATATAATATTTCATGTTTTATTTTATTATATTTTAAAATATTACTAATTATTTTTATATTTCCGAATTCACCATACAAATTAAGAAAATCATAATATAAATAAGCTATTTTCATAATAAACCTCTTTCTTTTAATTGATCAATATATAAATAGTTCAAATCAAAATATAATAAACAATATAAATCTCCTTTAGCATGTTTCATACAGTAATCTAATGAATTTTGATAATCTAAACAATATAAAAATTTTTTAGGGTCAACGTTAGCAGTTTTTAATCTAACAGCTAGATCATAAGCAAAAGGACCAATTAATATAATTTTTTCAATACTTTTATCATTTAACAATTCAAAATTAATATCATATATCCAAGATAAATCTTTTAAGTCATATCTACCACTTATTCTAGTAAAACCAATAGCAACTGTTTTACTACCTTTTTCTTTACTTACATATTCTAATGATTGATTATAAGATAAAGGAGTTTCATTTTTACTTAATAATAATGTTCCTTTATTATTTTTTACTTTAAATTCATTTAATCTTTTAACTTTTAAAGATAAATTATTTAAAGATTCAACTATTTTTTCTTTATCAACATTATCTACTCTTGCAGTAGCATAACAAGCTAAAATATTGTAAGCATTATATAAAGCAGTATTATTTAATTTAATTGTTTCATCTTCTACTTTTAATGTTTTAGTTAAAGTTCCTTCAAAATCACAATTTGGTCTATTATAATCATTATTTGGACAATGATAATAACCTAAATTGCCATAATTAAAATAATCAAATATTAATTTTTTATGACATTTTGGACAATAAGCTAAATCTAAAGTATCAATCTTATTTTTCTTAGTAGAATATTTATTTTCTTTTAAACCATAATAAGTAATTTTATTTTTCTTACCTAAACTAAACTTTGTTACTAATGGATCATCAGCATTTAAAATTAAATGAGTTTTTTCATCAATACTTTTATCTATCTCTTTAAATACTAATTCATAATGACCATTTCTAGCTAATTGATCACGAGATAAATTATTTATAATAAAATATTTAGGTGTTATAAATTTAAATACTTCTTTTACATATCTTTCATCAACTTCAATAACTAAAGCATCAACTTTTGTTTTACCATTTATCTTACTTGCTTCTATTATAGCTGTAGTTACTCCATCTATTAAATTAGATCCTTTTAAATTACTAACAACCTTATAACCACTATGTTTATATATTTCATATAAAGTTCCGGCTACACTAGTCTTACCAGTTGTACCAGTTACAAAAATAGTAGTCTTTGGCATTTCAAAATAATTTAAAATATTTTTATTTAATTTTAAAGCTACTTTACCAGGAAAAGCTGTTCCTCTACCTAATTTATGTAATATAAAATGTATTAGTTTAGATATTATAATTATTATCCTGTTCATTATCAATCACGTATAATCAATCTTATAGAAATATTAATCTATTAGATTGATCCCTTTCTATTATATTTTTTTGATATATTA
>CALVSQ010000021.1 GCA_944359085.1 uncultured Bacilli bacterium
TAACAAAAAAAATTAACTCAATTATTGAATTAATTTTTATTGAAAATTTTGTTTCACATCATTGACAATTATACAATATACCACTAAAATATGAAAAAATTGTATTGTAATATATTCAATAATTTGATAAAATTATATTGTAATAGGTGGTGGATTTATGGAAGAAACAAAAATCTTTACTCAAGAAGAAATTGAAAATGCTTTAATTGAAGAAACTATCAAAGAAGTACTTGATATATTAACTGAAAAAGGATATAATGCCAAAAATCAATTAATTGGTTATTTAATAAGTGGTGATCCAGGTTATATTTCAAGTCATAAAGAAGCAAGGAATAAAATATCTAAATACGAAAGAACTAAAATTTTAGAAGTATTGATAGATAAATTTATAAAATGAATTATTTAGGAATTGATTTGGGTACAAGAACATTAGGATTAGCTTTTTCTAAAGGAACAATTGCTAGTACATTAACAACAATTAGATATGTTACTAAAGATGAATTATTAAACAAATTGAAACAAGTGATAGAAGAATACAATATTGATATACTTGTTTTGGGTCTACCAAAAAATATGAATAATTCATTAGGTCCAAGAGCTCAGGAAACTTTAGAATTTAAAGAACAATTAGAAAAATTAAATTATAAAGTTGTATTACAAGATGAAAGATTATCAACTGTTGCTGCTCATAATTATATGATAAGTGCGGATATGTCTAGAAAAAAAAGAAAAGAAAAAGTTGATTCATTGGCTGCCACAATAATATTACAAACATATTTAGATAAGGAGAATAAAAAATGAAAGAAGAACAAATGAAATTTAAAGTAATAGATGATAAAGGTAATGAAATTGAATGTGAAGTATTATTTACATTTGATTCAGATGAAACTAATAAAAGCTATATTGTTTATACAGATGATACAACTGATGAAGAAGGAAATACAAAAGTATATGCTTCAACATATACACCTAATTCTGAAAACTTAAATTTAAAACCAATCGAAACCGAAAAAGAATGGAAAATAATTGAAACAATTTTAAATGAATTACAAGACGAAGTTAAAAACGGTATGGAGGATGGCGAGTAATAAACTCGCTTTATATTATGAAGAAGTACGTAAATATTTATATTTTTGTCATTGTTATTATGGCAATAGTGATAATTGTTGGTTGTGTATCTTATAATATTGGTATTAGTCCAGTTACTAAAGAAAGTAATGAAATTGAATTTGAAATTACTGAAAATAGTACTTATTTATCTATAGCTAGTCAATTAAAAGAAAATAATTTAATTCGTTCACAAACATTTTATAAAGTTTATATTAAAATCTTTAAACCAGAAAGTCTTGAAAAAGGTACTTACGTTTTAAATACTAATATGGGGGTTAAGAAAATAATTGAAACATTAGAAAATGGTAGTGAAGCAAAAACTACATCATTTGTTATACCTGAAGGAAAGCATATTACTGATGTAGCAAATTATATAAGTGAAGTTACAAATTATAATAGTGTTGATATATTAGACTATTGGCAAAGTAAAGATTTAATTAATAATGTTATTGAAAAATATTGGTTTATAACTGATGAAATAAAAAATACTAATATAAGATATAGTTTAGAAGGGTATTTCTTTCCAGCAACTTATGAGATATATCAAGATAGTAGTATTGAAGAAATAACATATAAAATGTTAGATAAAATGGATGAGATTTTATCACAATATAAAGAAGAAATAGAAAATAGTGAATATACAATTCACGAAATATTAACTTTAGCATCCATAGTTGAACATGAAGCAATATTAGATGAAGATCGTCCTAAAATAGCTAAAGTATTTTTAAATAGATTAGATATTGGAATGAAACTACAAAGTTGTGCAACTTTAGGATATGCTTTAAACGAATGGAAATTGACTTATACTAATAGTGATATGGCAGTTGATTCATTATACAACACTTATAAATATCTTGGTTTACCAGTAGGCCCAGGTGGTTTACCAGGTGAACAAAGTATTAAAGCTGTTATATTTCCTGATGATAATGATTATTTATATTTTTTAGCTAATGTTTTTGATGCAAATTCTAATAAAACATATTATTCAAAAACATATCAAGAACATCAACAAAAATGTTTAATTTATTTGGGGTATGAATGTTAGAAATAGAAGAATATGCTAAAAAATATAATATTCCTATTATGCAAAAAGATGGAATTGAATTTCTAATAAATTTTATTAAAAAAAATAATATAAAAAATATATTAGAAATAGGAACTGCTATTGGTTATTCAGCTATTAAAATGGCGAACGTTTCAGATGATATTAATATAACATCTATTGAAAGAGATGAAATAAGATATAAAGAAGCTGTTAAAAATATAAATAAATTCAATTTAAACAATAGAATAAAACTTATTAATGATGATGCATTTAATGTTGAATTAAATGATAAATTTGATTTAATTTTTATTGATGCTGCCAAAGCTCAAAATATTAAGTTTTTTCTTAAATTTAGTGGAAATTTAAATATAAACGGATTTATAATTACTGACAATTTAAATTTTCATGGATTAGTTAATAGTGATGAAAAAATGAGTAGAAATTTAAGACAATTAGTAAGAAAGATAAAAGATTATGTAGAATTTTTAAAAAACAATAAAAATTATGAAACAATATTTTATGATATTGGTGATGGAATAAGTGTGAGTAAAAAAATATAAAAGCGGGTGATATTGTGACTATTGTATTAGAACCTTGTTATAATGGTTTTAGACAAACTGCTTTTTTTAATAATCAAAAAAAAAGCACTAATAGTTTGAAAAGAATAGAGGATGTAATTTCAAGATTGCCAAACAATCCTCAATTGATAAAATTTGTAGGCGATGAAGTTCGTTTTATATATGAGGGTAATCATAGAGTAATTTTAAAAAAATATTCTAAACACAAAGATAGAGTTTTGTATAAACAAGTTTTTGCGACGGTTGAAAATGATCCCACTGTTGTTAGAATTAGAAATAAAAATAATAGTAAATTATCTAAATTAGCTGTTAGTAGTTTTTTGCTTATAACTTTAACGGGAACAGCATTAGGGTTACATAATTTATCTAAAACAGATAGTTATTCTACAATATCACCAAGTTATTCTGTAGGTAGAGAAGATGTACTAGCAAATCATGATGATAATTTAATTATTGAAAATGATAGCGATTTGACTATTGAAAACGATGATGTTGTTGTAGATGATTCTAATTATGATTTAGTTTCAAGATTAGAGCAATCAAATAAAATTTTTAAGGGTGAAATTACTAATAATTCTACTATTACTATTGGAAATAATTTAACTGAAAGTAATTTAACTAACATAGTAAATTTTATTAATTCCGAAGTTGGACAATATTGTTTTAATACCTGTGAAGATTTTGGAATAGATCCTTATTTATTCACTAGTTTAATGATGCAGGAATCACATTTAAATCATTCTGCAACAATACCTGGTGGTAACTTTTATAATGGTAATGGAGTTGGTATTTGTCAATTAGAAAATCCTCACGGAGAAAACATAACTGCATTTAATTACGCAACTGGTGAAGAAGAAACTTTAGTTAATACAATGGATGCTGCATGTAATGAACAAAATAATATCAAAATGGGAATAATGCGTTTTCAAAATGTTTTAGAAAAATATAAAGGAAATGTTTATTTAGCATTACAATCTTATAATTATGGTAGAGGGTTAGTAGATTCTATTATATGCATATATGCTGATGAAATAGGATCAACTTATGATAATGTTGTAGCAAATCTTAATGATTTTGGATGGATGAAATATGTTAAAATGGCTCATAATAACCCTCAATCATTTGCTAAAATGATTGATACAAATAAATATCCAGAATTTCAAATTACAGCTGATTATTTAAATAAATGGTCTTACGATACTTATGGAGATGAAAATTATGTATCAAATGTTTTGAGTTATTATATTGGTACTTATGGTAAAAATCAAATAAATGATAAAATAATTGAAACAAATTATTTAACTAATGAAGTAGTTAAGACTTCTGTGACTGAAGTGGAAAACACATATAAATTTTAATAAAAGTTTAAGTTTTTAAACTTTTTTTGATATAATAGAAAATGTGATGTTTATGGAATTAAAAGAAATTGAAAGAAGTATTATAAAAAAATATCGAAAAAAAATATTTGTACCGTTTGTAAAAGCAATTAAAGAATTTAATTTAATAGAAGAAAATGATAAAATTGCTGTTTGTATTAGTGGTGGTAAAGATTCTTTTTTATTAGCTAAATGTATGCAAGAAATTAAAAGACATGGCAAATTTAATTTTGATTTAGAATTTATTGTAATGAATCCAGGATATACTATTGAAAATATAAATAAAATAAAAGAAAATTTGTCTAAGTTAAGTATTGAAGCTCATATATTTGATACCCCAATATTTGAAGTTGCCGATAAAACTGATAATCCATGTTATATGTGTGCTAAAATGCGAAGAGGATATTTATATAGTTATGCTAAAAAGTTAGGCTGTAATAAAATTGCATTAGGGCATCATTTTAATGATGTGATTGAAACAGTATTACTTAATATGATTTTTACAGGTAATTTTAGTAGTATGGTGCCTAAAGTCAAAAGCACTAATTTTGAAAATATGTCTTTAATTAGACCACTTTATTATGTTCATGAAGAAGATATAATTAGATGGGCTAAATCTAATGAATTAGAATTTTTAGATTGTGCTTGTTCTGTTACTAAAAAAAATAGTGGCCAAAGACTAATTATTAAAAATTTAGTTAAGAAATTAAATAAAATATATGGTAAAGCAGATATAAATATTATGACAAGTACAAAAAATGTTAATTTAAATACTATTTTAGGAGTAAAAAAGAATTAATCTATAAATTAACATTTTGGGAAAATATAAAATTTAATGATTTTAGTATATTTTTAATAAAAATATGGTATAATATAATTGTCTAGGAATAACGACAAGCTCAATTAGAAAAACCGACTAATTAACGAACATTGGGAATCTAATTCATTAATGGTGTTGAATGCTCAAGATTCTTGAGAATCCTAATATTGATGATGTGATGCCCACCTGGTAGAGACTAGGTTTTATCGTTAGGGGCCCGTATTCTTGGACTTTTTTTTTAATTTAAATTATGATATAATGTAAAGGTAAGCGAAGGTGATAATATGGATAGAGAAATAGTTAATAATATTAAGACTTTAGGTATTGATATGATTGATAAAGCAGGTAGTGGACATCCTGGTATTGTTTTAAGTGCAGCTCCTATTATATATACTTTATATGCTAAACATATGAATGTAAATGTTAATGATCCATTATGGGAAAATAGAGATAGATTTGTTTTGTCAGCAGGTCATGGTTCAGCTTTATTATATGCAACTTTATATATGGCAGGTTTTTTATCACTGGATGATTTAAAACAATTTAGGCATATTAATTCTAAAACACCAGGTCATCCTGAATATGGTGTTACAAATGGTGTTGATATATCTACTGGACCTTTAGGTCAAGGCATTGCTTCCGCTGTTGGTATGGCAATTGCTGGCAAACAATTAAATAAAAAATATGAAATACCAAAAAGAAGCAAATTAGGGAAACAACAAAGTTTGTTTGATTACCATGTATATGTTTTATGTGGCGATGGCGATTTAATGGAAGGAATCAGTTATGAAGCAACTTCTTTAGCCGGTAGTTTAAAATTAAATAATTTAATTGTTTTATACGATTCTAATGATATTAGTTTGGATGGAAAAACTAAAGGAGTATTTGATGATAATATAATTGATAGATTTAAGGCTTTAAATTGGAATACAATTTTAGTTAAAGATGGAACTTTAATATCTAATATTGATAAAGCAATTGAAGAAGCTAAAAATAGTGATAAACCAACATTAATTCAAATTAAAACAATTTTAGGTGATGGTTCTATTAATGAAAATACTAATAAAGTTCATGGTAGTCCTTTAGATAAAGATGATATAACTAAGTTAAAATTAAAATTAAAAATTGAACCTGAAGAATTTTATGTTGATATGGAAGCTAAAGAAAATTTTAGTAAACAAATAAGTGAAAGAAGTTTAAAAAAATATAACTTATTTAATCAATTCAGTGTAGAATTTAATTATACAAAACAAGATAATAAAATTGATTTAAGTCATTTAGTTTTTGATTCTAATTTAAATGAATCATTAAGAGTTACTAATGGTAAAATAATGAAAGAAATAGAAAGAAAATTACCTAACTTTATTGGAGGCTCAGCTGATTTATCATCTTCTACTAAAACAATAATAAATAATAATATTAATTTTGGAGTAAGAGAACATGCAATGGGCGCTATTTTAAATGGATTGGCTCTATCTAATTATCATGCTTTTGGTTCAACATTTTTAGTTTTTTCTGATTATTTAAAGCCTAGTATGAGATTATCTGCTTTAATGAATTTGCCTGTTACTTATATTTTTACTCATGATTCTATTAATATTGGTCAAGATGGTCCGACTCATCAACCTATTGAACAGTTAATATCTTTAAGAAGCATTCCTAATATGAACGTATTTAGACCAGCTGATGCTAAAGAAATCGTTGGTAGTTGGGAATATATAATTAATAATAAGAAACCAAGTTGTTTAGTTTTATCAAGAAACGAAGTTAGTTTAAACAAATTAACTAATTCTAAATCTGTTATGTATGGTGGCTATATTGTAAGAAAAGAAAACCATTTACACGCTACTATTATAAGTACTGGTAGTGAAGTAGAGTTAAGTATTAAAATAGCTGATTATTTATATGAAACTTATAAATTAGATATTAGAGTAGTAAGTATGCCTAATCGTGAATTATTCTTAAATCAAAGTAAAGAATATCAAGAAAGTATAGTACCTAAAGGTTATAGAACTATTGTAATAGAAGCTGGTTCTAAATACGGTTGGGAAGGTTTTGTTTATAGTGATAAATACTTAATTACTTTAGATAAATTTGGTTGTAGTGGTACTTCTGAAGAAGTATTAAATGAAATGGACTTTAGTTATGATAAAATATTGCAAAAAGTTATTAAATTGCTAAAATAAGACAAAATTTTTAAATATAAGATTATATAATTTTATTGGTGATTACTAATGAGAGAATATAATCTTTTTATTATTAAAAAAGAATATTATGATTATTATAGAAAAAATCCATTATTTTTATTTGATATATTAAAAAAATTATATACTTTAAAAGAAGATTTTAATTATGGAATATCTTTATATAGTCAATTATGTGAACGAATTAATCCTTTTACTTTAAAACATTTTATTAACAAAAAATACAATTTAGATAATAATAAAACTTTTTATATTGATAAAACATTTATTGAAATAAGACATACAAGAATTATAGTAAGAAGTAGAAATTTAGATATAATTGAAGATTTAAACGAATATAATAAATATATATTTGTATGTGATTTTATCAATAATGATTATTTTTATTTAAATAAGTTACAATATTGTTGAAAAAATCTTTAAAAAATAGTAAAATGTTTATAGGTGATGAAAAATGTTATGGAATTTATTATATTTGTTAGTTGGCGTTTTAATAGGAGGAGTAATTGGCTTTTTTATAGCTCGTAATTTAATAAAAAAACAATTAAAAAATAATCCACCTATTAATGAACAGATGATTAAAGTAATGATGACACAAATGGGAAGAACTCCAAGTCAAAAACAAGTTAATCAGGTGATGAAACAAATGACAAAATATATGTAAAAAGTATTTTAGATACTTTTTTTTATGATATAATATTAACAAAGGAGATTTATTATGAAAGAATATGCAGATTTATTATTACCAAATATTGATAAAACAATTGAAGATTATAAAAAAATATATCCTAATCGTAATTTGAAAGATGGAACTATTGTAACAAGATATGCTCCAAGTCCAACTGGTTATGTTCATATGGGAGCTTTATTTTCAGCTTTTATAGCTAGTAAAATGGCTAAACAAACAGATGGCGTTTTCTTTTTAAGAATTGAAGATACTGATAAAAAAAGAGAAATTGAAAATGGTGTAACTGGTATTATCAAAGATTTGAAAAATTATGGAATTAAAATCGATGAAGGAATGGTTAGTGAAAACGACTGGATAGGGGAATATGGTCCTTATATTCAAAGTAAAAGGAAAGAAATATATCAAACATTTGCTAAACATTTAATTATGAATGATTTAGCTTATCCTTGTTTTTGTACTGAAGAAGATTTAGAGAATATTCGTAAAGAACAAGAAAGTATTAAGGATAGAATTGGTTATTATGGTAAATGGGCAAGAGATAGATATTTATCTCATGAAGAAGTTGTTAATAGAATTAATAATGGTGAAAAATATGTTATAAGACTAAAATCACCTGGTAAATTTGAAAATAAAGTTATTTATGATGATTTAGTAAAAGGGAAATTAGAATTACCAGAAAATGATCTAGATATTGTTATTATTAAAGGTGATGGATTACCAACTTATCATTTTGCGCATTTAGTAGATGATTATTTAATGGGAACTACTCATGTTATAAGAGGTGATGAATGGTTATCTAGTGTACCAATTCATTTACAATTATTTAAAGTATTTGGTTTTAAACCACCTAAATATGCTCATATAGCACCATTATTAAAAGAAGATAATGGAACAAGAAGAAAATTATCAAAAAGAAAAGATCCAGAAGCTGCTATTTCATATTATCATGAAAAAGGTATTCCTGTTGAAGCAGTATTATTATATTTATGTACTGTCGCCAATTCAAATTTTGAAATGTGGTATCTACAAAATAAAGATAAAACAATTGATGATTTTAAATTAGAATTCAAAAAAATAAGTGCAAGTGGTTCTTTATTTGATGTTGATAAATTATTGAATATATCTAAAAATTATATTAGTCTATTAAACGCAGTTGATGTATATAATAATACATTAGAATATAGTAAAAATTATGATAATGAATTATATGAATTATTAACTAAATATAAAGATTATAGTATTAATGTTATGAATATTGAAAGAGAACAAAAGAAACCTCGTAAAGATTTAGCGATGTTTTCAGATTTTAGAAAACAAAACTGGTATATGTATGATGAATTATTTACTAATTTAAATTATGAATGGCAAAATATAACTGATAAAGAGGAAATTAAAAATATTTTAAATTTATATATTAGTAAATATGATGTTAATGATGATAAAGATACATGGTTTAATAAAGTGAAAGAAGTATGTGATGCTTTAGGTTATGCTTCTGATATGAAATCATATAAAGAAAATCCTAATAATTATAAAGGTAATATAGCTGATGTAAGTAATGTATTAAGAGTTGGTTTAACTACTAAATCAATGACTCCAGATTTATATGAAATAATGAAGCTATTAGGTAAAGAAAGAATGGAAAAAAGATTTAATATGGTTTAAATCTTTTTTTTATGATAGAATAATAATAGGTGATGCTATGCTATTAAATATATGTTTATTAATTTTAGGTCTTATTTTAATAATTGTTTTTTCTAATGTTTTTGTTGATAGTGCTTCTGATTTAGCTACTAGTTTCAAAGTGCCTAAAATGGTCATAGCTTTAACTATCGCTTCATTTAGTACTTGTGCGCCAGAATTAGCTATTTCTTTTAATAGTATTAGCGCTAATAATTACGATTTAACTTTAGCTAATGTAGTTGGAAGTTGTGTCGTCAATATTTTGCTTATAATTGGTATTGCTAGTATTGTGAGGCCAGTTAAGGTTAAAACTGTTACTGTTGGTAAGGAATTGCCTCTTTTAGTTATAACGTCAGTGGTTTTTTGTATATTATTTTCTGATGGTGAGTTATCAAGATATGATGCAGGCGTATTGATTTTGTTGTTTGTTTTGTTTGGCATTTATTTATATAAAATGATTAAAAGATTTAGAAAAGTGGACGAGGAATTTGCTAAGATAAATAAAGTAAAAGCTATTATTTTAACAATATTATCAATTTTAGTTATTATTTTTTCTAGTGATTTAATTGTTAATTCTACTTTATATTTATCAAAAAAATTAAATATAACAACTAAGTTAATATCAATGATTGTAATTGTTATTGGAACATCTTTACCAGAACTAATGATTACTGTTACTTCAGCTAGAAAAGGGGAGTTTGATATGACTGTTGGTAATATTATTGGTACTAATATATTTAATATTTGTATTGTTTTAGGATTACCAACTTTAATTTATGGTTCAGTTTATAGTACAGCATTTAATTATGTTGATATGATAACAGTTATTATAGCTGCTGCTATGTTTTATTTTCAAAGCAGAAGTGAAAGAACGATTACTAGACTTGAAGGAATCATTATGGTGTCATTATTTATTTTTTATTACACATATTTGATATTTTTGTAAAAAACTATTTACAATTAAATATAATTATTGTATAATTATATTTAGTTTTGCAGGTGTAGTACAGCGGTTAGTATACGGCCTTGCCAAGGCTGGGACGGCGGTTCGATTCCGCTCACTTGCTCCATTTGATTTATACTCCCATATGGGAGTTTTTTTAAGACTGATAGATTTTATAGATTAACACTATTAGTCTTAATTTTTATGCTTCTTTAAGGCTATTCTCGTTTAATAAAAAGTCATATATACTCATATATATTATTCCATTATCATCTTGCCATTTAATAAAATGATCATAAACTATAACTATTTTTTTGAAATTATCTCCCACATTTAAAAGTGATTGTAGCTCCTGCTCTTTTTTATTATCGTCCTCTATACTATACGCTGATTGAATATAATATTTATCACTACCTTTATTAACCACAAAATCTATCTCTAATTGTTTATAATCTTTTTTGCCGTTATTTAAATTATTTCTTTTTTCTATAACACCTACATCAACATTAAAACCCCTTCTTCTAAGTTCTGTATATATTATATTTTCCATTATATGAGTTTTTTCTAATTGTCTAAAATTAATTAAGCTATTTCTGATTCCAATATCAACAAAATAATATTTTGATGGTGTTTCAATATATTTTTTTCCTTTTACATCAAACCTTTTAGATTTTTCAATTAAAAAGGCTTCTTCTAAATACTTTAAATATAATGCTATTGTTTTATTGGTAATATTTTTATTTCCTTTACTAATAAATGTGTTATATAGTTTTGTTGGATTAGTAAGAGATCCGATACTTGAAGAAATTATTTCTATTAAAGTTTTTAATTCTTCATCATTTCTTATATCGTTTCTTTCAATTACATCATTAATATATACATTATCCTTTTGAAAATTCAAGTAATCAATTTTTTCTTCAGATGTTTTAAAAGTTGTGATTAAAGGTAATCCTCCATAAATTATATATTCATCTAAACCTTTTACTTCATCACTATCATAAACTGACATAAATTCAGAAAAGCTTAGAGGATAAACTTTTATCTCATCACCACGACCTCTAAATTCAGTAATTATATCTGAAGACAAAAATTTATAATTACTTCCTGTTACATATACATCTAAATTCGATTTTCTTAAAAAACTATTTAAAACGCTTTCAAAATTATCTACTTTTTGTATTTCATCTAAAATAATATAGTAAGTATTGTTATCAGTTATTTTATTCATAATATATTCATAAAGTTTTTTAGAGTTAGTATATTCTTCGTTTTCAATGGAGTCTAATTCTAATTTTATAATGTGATTTTCATTAACGCCACTTTCTAATAAATAGTTCTTGAAAATTGGATCAAGCAAGTAAGATTTACCACTTCTTCTAATACCGGTAATTATTTTTATAAGCTTGTTTTCCTTTTTAGATATTAATTTATTTAAATAATAATTTCTTTCAATTTCCATAACATATCTCCTTTAATAAACTACTAATAGTATATACTAAAAATCATTTTTATCAATATTTATTCCAAAAAAACTGTCCAATTCCATTTTTTATGAATTTATCTTATATAAGTATTGAAATTTATTTTTATTTGTTCTATAATATTTCTAAAAAGAGAATAAAGTCCGTAATTTGTATGTGACTTGCTCCATAAAAAAATAACTTACGAACTATAATAATTCGTAAGTTTTTTAATGCTTTAGTTAATAAATATAGTAATTAATTTTACCACGAACTTGATTCATAAATAATTTCATTGGTATTTTCATTTATTGCAACCAATAAATAATTTCCATGATTACAATATCCAGAATCATCACACTCTCCTTCTATTAAATATATAATAAAATCATCTTCGTTTTTATATTTAATATGTGTAAAAGAAAATGCACCAGATAATAATCCTCTTTTTTCAGTATATTCTTCTTTGTATCCAATCCAAATTGCTTTATCTTTAAATAAATCATTAAATTTATCTAAATTTATATTTTCATCAATATAATATAAAACATAATCAGTACTACCTTGTAAAACACCAGGTGCATAATAAAATTGGACATTTTCAACGCTATCCGGTATTTGTTTTGGGAATACTTTAGTTAATTCATCAGAATTTACAAAAAAATTATAATATTTTGGATTAGTAACAGGATTTATAGCCATTAAAATTGTAATCATGAATATCGCCATAAAATAATAAAAAACTTGTAAATAGGTGAGTATTTTGGTAACGATTTTAATATTTTTTATTGCTTTTAAATTATCTTTTAAGTGATAACTTAATAAAAAAATTATAAAAAATATTATAAAGGGAAGATAACTTATTAATAGTGTTATTAAGATAATATTAATTGGTCTAAATAATGATTCATAAAAAAGTAGTGTACCAATTATAAAAGTTATAATAGTAAAATTAAAAGCTAATTTGTTATTATTTCTAATATTTTTTAACATAACATTTCTCCATTCAATAAAAATATTATACATTAAACTTGCAAAAAAGACAATTTAAAGAGGATGGGGTTAAAATTTGACCGCAAATAAAGAACTGTATTTAATTTTAAATGATTAAGATAAAAATTAATATAATTTTAGAAATAATATTGTAAAAAAACTACTTTTAATATATAATAATTACTACATTTTTAAAATCAATTTTATATATTATATTTAGGAGGGTTTATGGAAACAATAAACAAAAGTGATTTTATTGATGTTTATGTTTTAAAAACATTAAATGAAATTAAAAATAGTGTAAAAAGAAATATTAAATTAGATGATGAAAGAGTAGAAGAAATTGATAAAAAAATGACTCTTATTTTAAAGGATTTAATTAATGCTAATTTTAAAAATTTACAAATGGATCCAAAAGGTAATTTAATTTATACTTTTCTTCCAATCGTTGATGAACAAGAAAATAAAAAGGTAAGATTATCTTTAGTATTGTATTATACTGCTTTATATTATGATAATGTAGAATTATTACATGAATTACTAAGAGAAGATATTAATTTTAATTATAATTATAGTATTAATCTTCAATATTTAGATAAAACTATATCTTCAAAGTTTGAAAGAAAAAAATATATAGAAATGATTAAAATTTGTGGATTTATTTTTAGAAATTTTGCGAATAGTATTAAAAATTTACCGGAAGAAGAAAGAGAAAAATATATTCAAAGATTTACAAAATTAATGAATATAAAATATGAATTAATTTATGAAGTGTTAAAGCCTAAAAAAGGTTATTATTGGAGTAGAGAACGATTCGAGTCAATTTTTAATAAGAATAATTTAGATACGTTTACAGATGAAACTTATATTAATGCAACAGAAGAACAATTAGATTTTATAAATTCATGTAAATCTGAAAGCTACAAAAAAGAAACTTGTGAAAGACTAAATCATTTAATGCAGACAAAAGGTTTTTCAAATTATTTGTTTAATTTTGATTTAATGATGAGATTATACACAGATGAACAATTAGAAAAAATAAGTCTTTATATAAGCCATGTGATAGATAGATTTTCACAAACCGAAGAAAGTTTAAACAAAATAATTGATTTTATTCAAAGAAGACCAGATTTAGTAGCAAGAATAGGTGAAGTATCGAAAGAAGATTTTATAGAAATAGATAATTTTACTTTAATTGAAGTATGTGATAGTTATGATTTTATTAATTATAGAAATAATAACTTAAATTTAATGGTTAAGTCAGTTAAGCCAAAGGTAGCATTAAAAAAATTATTAGGTTTTTATAAAAAAGATGATACACAAGAACAAAAAGGACCTGTTTTAATTAAAAAATAATTTTATTAAATTAATATATTATTATTATTAAAATACTCATTATAAAAATTGGAGAAATCAATAATGTTTAATAGTAGTATATAAAAATTTTTCTAAAAATAAAAAAACTTACTGCACTAATTAGTAAGTTTTTTTAAATATTATTTTAAGGGATTAATGTTTTCCTTTTTAAATCTTTTATTATCATCAATATAACAAATTAAATTATAGTAACTCAATTTATTCATATAACCATTCATAATATTATTGTTTATTAAATATTTAGATAAAAATTAAATATCTACACAAAACAAATTGTGTAGATATTAAGGCATTATTGAACTTAATATAGGAAAAACATTTTTTTAAATTATTTTTATAACATTATGTTATTTACATCAAATTACTTTTATCAACTAAAATTAAAAATTATATAAAGATTTATTACTAATACAAATTAATTATTTAAACAATATTATAAACAAAATCAAAAATTATTTTAATTGCTATTAATGATTTTTAACTTGTATAAAATTTATTAAACAGAAAATGAATTAAAAAAATTAACCAAAAAATTTTATATTATTAAAAAATGATGATTTATAATTATAAGTCATCATTTTTATATAGATACTCATCTGGAATATTAGGATAACCATTAATATAAAAATTAAAAATATTATTTAATATTTCAATACATATATTATAAGTTTTTTCATCTAACATTGAATTTTTAAAATATTCATTTAATTGATTCTTTGAAGAAAAATATATGTCTTCTAATTTAGTTTTATCTGTTTCTTTAATATTATTTATATTAGGTATAATTTCATTTAAACTTTTAATTTCTAAATCAATTTTTAAGTCAACTAATTTTTCAATCTCTTCAATTAATTCATACAATGTAACTGCTAAATAATATCTAGAATAATCTTCATTAAAATCTTTTTCGTATTGTATTAAATAATTTTTTAATTCTTGTATCGAATAATTTGTGATATTATTATTTTTTAAATTGACACAACAAGAGGAATCTAATATAAAACCTTTTAAAGCTATTTTATTAAGTTTTAATGTTTTTTCAATTTGATAATTATCATCTGATAATTCAACCAACTCATTTGCCTTTGTAATGAAATTAAAAATTTTGTTATCTATATTATCGTGAATTTTATCAATTTCAATATAAAATTCTAATATTTTTAAACTTAAATTGTTATTCATTTCAATTTACCTCCTAATAATCATGTAAACAATCGCAAAAAGTGCGCCACATACAAAACTAACGATTAATGATAATATAACGACATTAGTAAAGCCTTTATTGCTATTTGATCCGGTATTATTAGGTGAGGCTGGAGTAAGTATTTTTACTTTGGAATTTTTCTTTTCTTTTTGTTTAGATTTTTGTTGTTTTATCATTTTGTTTTTTTCTTTTATTTGTTGATATACTTGAACTTCTATTTGACTTCTGTTATCAAACGATTCTCTAATATGCTTTTGTCTTTCAGAAACAATGTTTTTCTTTCCAGTTGTGCTTATATCAAAACCATAATCTTTTAGTTCTTTATGGTTGAAATCAAATTTATCACTAACACGACCTTCAATTCGTTTTATATTATCGTTTTTAGAACTATAATTTTTTACTGTATTAATAATGCTTTGAATTTTAGAATTAATTGTTTCAATATTACCATTTCTTAAATCAACACCACTTGCAGAACAGCTAAACTCTGTAATGCAAACTTCTTTATTAGTTTCTTTGCAAACTGATGAAATTTCATCTAATGATTTAACAATATATTCTACATCTTCACCAGACATAAATTTATCTTGAACACCTATAACATCTAATCCTCTAACTGATTTAATTCTATTTAAAAAATCTATTTTTCTTTGTTGAAAATTACTATTAGTTAAATAAAATTCATTCCAACCTAATTTTATATTATGTTGACTAAAATTTATCTTACTTCTTACAATATCTATAATTTCTTGTGCATAATTATTTCCAAATGTTTTAATCCAAAATTCTTCAGAATTATTTCCATTAGAAACTTGACCTCGTTCAAATATTGCATTTAAAACATCTATTCTATCAATTATATCACCATATTTTTCCATTAGTATTTTTGTATATTCACCAATTAACTTTGAAATAGTTTCTTTATCTAAATTTGCAATTTTAAATGGAAAAACATCTCCAAACACAATTGCAGAATCAACAATTATTTTTTTGTTATTTTTTCTAGCTAAAGTAGCAATTTTGTCCAACTTTTCAAAATCAAAAGAAAATTCTCCATTTTCATTAGTTAATAGAATATATTGAAATGCACCAGCATTTTCTAAAGTATATGTTTCTGCTTGTTTTGCTAATGCTGATAATTGTATAACTTCTTCAATCGTAATATCTTGCATACCAGCAATCTTATTTCCAATTTTTATATTAGTTCCAGGCAACGTATCGTTTAGCCATCTTTTTTTTAATTCTTGTAAATTTTCTTCAGCTTTTGATTTTTCCTCAACTTTACTTAAATCGAAACTTTCAATTAATTCAATGGCTTCAGCCATCTGATAACTAATAAAAATTCCACTTTGTTCCATTCAAACACATCCTTTTTATTAATAAATAAACTAAATTATTTTATCATATATTCATTATATCATTATTTTTATATATTTTGTTATATATATATTAAAATGTGTATAGTAATAATTAATCACTATCTTTTTTTATAAATTCATTGATTTTTGTATTATTGACATTTTTATCATCTTTGATAATAGTATTTTTTTTATCAAATAATCACTAATATCTTTATAGTCTTCACCAACTAAAATAGTTGAGTTTGTTAATATTTTAAATTCATTATCATTTGTAATAATGTGTAAGTATTCTTTATAATTACTAGGTTTGCTTAATTTTAATTTTCTTTCT
>CALVSQ010000022.1 GCA_944359085.1 uncultured Bacilli bacterium
GTACTGGAACAACTCCTTCATCATCCTTGTCTTTTTCATCTTCAGGTGTTGCAATCGGTACTGGAACAACTCCTTCACCATCTTTATCCTTTTCATCTTCAGGTGTTGTAATCGGTACTGGAATCGGAGATGGTTCATCATCATTTTCCGGACTTATTACTGGTGCTGAAATTGGAACTTCTTTTCCTTTAGAAAAATCATTTAAAGCTTTTTCTAATTCACCTTTATAGTCATAATTTATTGCTTTACAATTATTATTTAAATATAATATTTCTTTTTCTATTTTTTCTAATCTTTTTTTATCCTTTGCTTTCTTTTCTTCATCAATTCCATTTTTTTGTTTGCTAATATCTTTTTCTAATTTTTTTATCATATTATCATAAGATGCTTTTTTTGATTTATAATGTCTTATTATAGATTTACAAGTGGTTAATGAATCATCAATTAATGAACTAGCTTCATTTCTTTCACCAAGTTTTTTTTCTAATGATTCCATCTCTTTATCCTTATTTGCAATTAATTTAGAAGCCATCGCTAAAGTATATTTTCCCTTTGATTTTTGAATATCATATTTTTCTATAGCAAGTTCATACAATTTATTTTTAATATCTTGAATTTCTTTATCAAGTCTCTCTTTTTCATTTAAACGCAAAGATAAGATTTGCTCATTGCGCTTTATATCTAAATCACATTTATTTGATTCTTGTTTATATTGTTCAATTGCTTCTAAACCAAATAATGTAACAAAATAATTTGAATCATCACTTAATTTTTGTTCTAAACGTAATTTTTCATCATTTAAACTTTCATATCTACTATCATTTTCTATAAAAATTGTTTCTTGGTGCTCTTTTTCACTTGAAGGCATTTCATCAATTATTTTTCTTAATTGTTTACTTATTTCTTCATCATTTATTTCATTATTTTTTATACTTTCAATTAATTTATTTAAAGATTTTGACAAATTATAATTTTTATTTTGATAAAATGCTACTAGAGTTTGTAATTCAGTTAATCTACTTTCATCAGCTTGTTTTTTTGTTTCATATTCATATTTTGCATATTTTTCATTTTTTTCTTTTGTTTTTTCTTTTAATTCAACTAAATTTTTTAATGAATTTTCTACTTCCTTTTTTTCTAATAAATAACAATTTAATTCATTCTTTATAATTTCTTCTTCTTCTTTAAATTTATTTTCAATTTTTTGTTTTTCTTCACGAGCTTGTTCTAGTTGTAATCTAATATTCTCAAAAGAATTAGAGCTTTGACTTCTTAACTGAACACCTAATTTTTCTAGTTTTTTATTTACTTTTAGTATCGCATTATTATATTCATTCTTGCTTTCACTTAACAATTCATTACATACATTTATTTCACTTTCAATTATATTTAACCTACTTTGCTGAACAGATATTCTTGCTTCGATTATCTTATCATCAGCAACTGGTTTTACATAATTATTTTTATCAGCTAATTTTGAAGTTAACGAATTAATCTCTTTTTGCCACTCTTCTATTCTCTGATCTAAATTTTTATAATTTTCATCTAAATATGTGTCTGTTTCACCAAACATCACATTTTCCACATCACGATCTATATAAAATTGGTAATATTTATCATACAAATTCGATATGCTTTCTAATGTCTTTATTAATTCCTCTTTATTCATTTTAACACCTTATCTTTCTAAATTCCTGTATTGCATTTGATATTGGTATCTAATTTGTTCAATTTTATTTACTTCACTTAAACTATAAACATCATATCCTAATGATCTGAAAGTTTCTAACATTTCATTTAAAGTTACATATCCATCAGTTACTGGTAACCATTCCTCATAATTAGAACCATCAGTACCTTTTTCCAATTTATAATATTTATAAACAGTGGCCTTTGTTGATTCATCTTTTTTAGCATCACTTACTGGAGCTGTAATGTAATATGTTATTTCTTTACTTGCATCACTACTTCCGCTTGGATAATAACTTTTAACTGTACTATTTTTATACCATTTCCACATTGTATCAGTATATTTATATCCTGCTGAACTTTCACAATTAATACCATTTAAGGTTGAAGATTCACATTTTTTATTAGACCAATCAGTCATTTTTTTACAAACTGTTCCCCTATCAACTGAACTATTACCATCACAAGTATAGTAAATATCCGCTGGTTTAGTATAACCGTCATCTCTTAATGCACAAACAGTTGTTCCTACCATAGCTCCTGGTAATTTTCCATTAGGATCAACACATTTATATTTGTAAGGTTTAGCTACTGTTTCGTATCTATATAAAGTTGATTTTTCAATTTTTCTATAACTAGTTTCACTTGGTTTTGTAACTGAATATTTTGTTACAGTTGTACTACTTCCTTTTGTTGGATATCCTTCTGGTTGAGTTGATGAATATCCACCATTATTCCAATAATTATTTACTGTTTTTTCAGTATACCATTTATATCCTATTTGTTCGTCTTCTTTTCCACTATATCCTGTTTTAGGTATACTAGCATAATATTCAATTACTTTTGAAGCGTCAGTTAAATCATTTGGATAATAATATTTAGTTCCTGTTTGTTTTTCTTCACCTAAAAATTTAAATCTAATATCTGAATCATCTGTAATATCAGACTCATCACCATCTTGCCACATACCATAATTATTATCTTCATTTTCGCAATCTAAATTTGCTGAATAGTGATATGTTTTACTTTCTAAATAACAAACTGTTACATAAGTATTATTTTTATCACATGTTTCATAATTACTAACTTTGATTAATCCTTCTTTTTCTAATTGATCTAATGTCACAACAAAACATTCACCAACTTCGCTTGGTAATAATTCTGGATATTTTTCATAATAATCCTTTGCAGCTTCAATTAAATCATCTCTTAAAACTGGTTTACCACATGCTCTTAATAATAATAATACTATAATAACTCCTACTACTAAAATTAAAAATGATATAAAAATTCTAAGCCATGGAATTCTATTTTTTTCTTCATTGTACTCCGTATAACTATAGTTCTCTTCCATAATTTCCACCTCTAAAATAATAATACCATTTTTAGCACTTTTTTACAAGATTAAAATTTAAATTTGTGTAAAATAATTAATTAATCCATTTTTTATACTATTAGCAATTTTTTGCTGATAACTATCTTTCTTTAACAAATATCTTTCATTAGGATTAGATATAAATCCAACTTCCAATAAAACACCCGGTACTTTTACTCTTTGATATAAATAGTGACCATTTATTTGTTTGTATTCACGATTAGTTTTTAAATCTATTTTAAATTGTTCTTGCATTATTTTAGCTATTACTTCATTTTTATCGTTTACTGTATCATAAAATGCTTGAGCTCCTTGCCACGTACTAGATACATCTGAATTTAAATGAATTGATAAATATACATCAGCTTTTGAATCATTTATTATATTAGCTCTTCTAGATAAATCACTTCTTTTTCTATTTATTGCATTTTTAACCGATAAATCATAATCCCCATACCTAGTTAAATAAACTATTGCTCCATTTTTTTCTAATTCAGTTTGAATTTTTAAACTTATTTGTAAATTCAAATTAGATTCATATAAATCATTATATATGGCACCTGGATCCGTTCCTCCATGCCCAGGATCTATATATATAACTTTTCCTAATAAAGGTAAATTTAAAGCATTAATAATTCCAATAGTATATAAACTTATTAAAAATAATAATAAATAGAATATCTTATTTTTCATATATTTCACCTATTTAAATATATGAAAAAAAGTAGATAAATCTACTAATTATTAATACCATGATGTACTGTTGGACTAGTTACATTCAATGAAGCAAATACATAACCATGTGATAATCCATATTGAATTATTTGTTCCACCGCTTTGACACTTCCATAATTAGTGTCATGCTGTAATACCACATTATTTCCTTTTCTCAAACTTTTAATAACCGTATTAGCTATTTTATTTGAATCTTTAGTTGCTGTGTCAGCCGAAGAAACATTCCAATCAAAATATTTATAACCTTTTAATTCAACTTCTTTAGATAATCTAGTCATTATTCCTTTATTGAATCTACTTACAGTATTAGAACTACCACCAGCAAATCTTAAAATATGACTATATTCTCCTGTTATTCTTTTAATTCTATTATTAACTTTGTCTATATCTTTAAAAAATGCTTCTTCACTTTTATATATTTCATTATATTTATGACTATAACTATGAATTCCAATACTATGTCCTTCCTGATAAGCTCTTTTAATTGTTGAATCACTTCCATTACTAGTTACAAAAAATGTAGCTTTTACATTATATTTTTTTAATGTATCTAATAAAGTATTAGTATAACTACTTGGACCATCATCAAATGTTAAATAAATTACTTTATCTCCTAACGGAATATCAGGATTTTTATTATATACATAAACTGTTCTAGTAATTTCTATTTCATTATTTAAGTCATCAGATACTGAATATGTTATAGTATATTTTCCTTCTTTATTACTGTCAACACTACCACTTATCTTTACTCTATTAGTTATATCGCCTAAACAATTATCAATAGCAGTATAACCATATTCATTATATTTTTCACCAATTTTCAAATAAACTATACTAGAACCTTTTAATTTTATTGTTGGTTTATCATCATCTTTATATTCTATTGGTATTTCTAAAATAGTTTCATTATTTGAACTATCATTAACTTTCAAAATATATTTATTATCAATTACTTCTTTAGTTACTTTGTCAGTTATATCATTATCATAATTATCCACAGCTTTATATATAATATCACTATTTTTATTTGGGCAAGACTCAATTACATCTTTATCCACAGTAATAATCGGAGGTTCATCATCATAAACTTTTATTTCTTTTTCTATTTTTTTATTTTTAAATAATATCTTTGATTCATATCTAATTTTATAATTACCAATTGCATTAGTATCAACATTACCTTCTATATTAACTGGTAATTTGAACAAACAAAAACCAAATATATCTTCTAAACAACTTGATACTTCTCCATTATAATCATCAAATACTTTAACATTATCACTATCCACAGTTATATTAATTTTTAACGTAAATAGATAAAATAAAACAATAAAAATTGTAACACCTATGATAACTACTTTCTTCATAATATACCTCAACTAATTATTTTACCATAAATAAATTTTATTTAAAGTTATTTTGTCAAATATTAAAAAATTAGACACTTTTGTGCCTAAAACAAATTCCATGGATAATAATTAGGTAATGGTTCTTCAAAAACTAATTCTTCTTTTGTTATTGGATGATAAAATGTTAATTTATTAGCAAATAAACAAACAGGGATTTTTTTTGTTTCTATCTTATTATATTTATTATCCCCTACTAATGGATGATTATGATATGAAAATTGAACTCTTATTTGATGTGATCTTCCTGTTTTTAAATTAATTTTAACTAATGAATAATTATTAACACATTTTACTAATTCATATTCTAAAATTGACTCTTTTCCATTTTTATCTACTTTAGTTATATTTGTTTTTTTATCTTTTAATAAATTATCTTTGTAGATACCTTTATCAACTTTACCAATAACTATAGCATGGTATTCTTTTTTCAATTGATTTAATCTTATTTGTTCACTTAATCTTGAAGCAGCTTTACTTGTTTTAGCAAATACCATAACACCACTTACAGGTCTATCTAATCTATGAACTAACCCTAAATAAACATTTCCTGGTTTATTATATTTTTCTTTTAAATACTTTTTTAACATATTTAATAAATCTTCGTCTTTAGATTCATCTTCACAAACTGGAACATTAACTGGTTTTACAACTACTAATAAATGATTATCTTCATATAGTATCTTCATTTTCCCATCTTCCATATATACCACAAGGTAAAACTAAATTATTATCTTTAATAGGTAAACCAATTTCCCCAGCAGTAACTTTTCCTTTATATTTACTTTCTAAAGTGGTTTTTAAAATATTATATAAAACTGTACTTGATATACCAGTTGTATAGGCATTAATTAAGAAAAATAATGGTTCATCACTTAATATTTTTAGACATTCATTAATTAAATTATATAAATTGTCTTCAAACTTCCACATTTCACCATTAGGACCTCTTCCATAACTTGGAGGATCCATAATAATTACATCATATTTATTTCCTCTTCTAAATTCTCTTTGTACAAATTTTAAACAATCATCCACAATAAATCTAATTTTATTATTTTCTAATCCACATAATTTCATATTTTCTTTTGCCCATTCAACCATACCTTTAGATGCATCAACATGAACAACATCAGCTCCTGCATAACTTGCTGCCATAGTTGCCCCACCTGTATAAGCAAATAAATTCAAAACCTTAATTTTTCTTTTACTATTTTTTATTTTATTAATTGAAAAATCCCAATTAGCAGCTTGTTCAGGAAATAAACCAGTATGTTTAAAATTAGTAGGACTTACTTTAAATTTTAAATCTTTATACTTTATTATCCAATGATCATGTAATTGTTTTTTATATTCCCAATAACCTCCACCTTTATTAGAACGATGATAAAAAGCATCTATGTTATTCCATAAATTACTATTTTTAATAGGCCACATTGCTTGAGGATCAGGTCTTCTTAAAATTACATTACCCCATCTTTCTAATTTTTCACCATTACCGGCGCTTAAACACTCATAATCAATCCATTCATTACTTAACAACATAAAATCACCTTTATTAATTATATCATAATAATTGAAATAAAAAAAATATTATAGTATAATTAATTTAGGAGGGTTAAAATGGAAATAAAAAATATAGTTAATGATTGCATTGAAAAAGTAGATGGCATTAAAATTGAAGAAAAAAAGCAAAGACAAGAAACAATTAATCAGTTATTAAAATTGAGAAAAAGAGCTATTAGACTAATTGATAGCGCTAACAAAACACTTTCAAAAAGACAAAATGAACTAAAAGATATAAATGAAGGAATATGTCAAATACAAGGACATAGTTATACTGATTGGGAAGAACATGAAGGATTTTTAGATAGAACTTGGTACTATACTAGAGAATGTACAATTTGTGGTAAAAAAGAACAAGTTGATACTATGCCAAAAGATTTTAAAGTTAAAAAATTAAAATAGTAATCTTAATTTGATTACTATTTTTCATTATAAATTCTTTCATATATTTTCTTAATATCTTCAATATTAGCTTCTTTTGGATTTCCACCTAAACAAATATCATTATAAGCAGCATTAGCTAGCCAATCCATATCTTTTAAAGAAGCATTTAATTCTTTTAAATTAGAAGGAATACCTAATTTTTTATTCATTTCTTTAATAGAATTTACTATATTACTAGCTACTTCTTCATTAGATAAATTGTCAACTTCTAAATTCATAGCTTTAGCTATTTCTTTTAATTTGTCATAACAAGCACCAGAGTTATATTCTATTACGTAAGGTAAAATAACTGCATTAGCTATACCATGTGGTGTATCATATAAAGCTCCTAATGGATGAGCCATAGCATGAACTAAGCCTAAACCTACATTAGAAAATCCCATACCTGCTATATATTGACCTAATCCTACATTTTCAATAGCTTTTTTGTCTTTTTCATTTACCGCTTTTTCAATACTATTAAATATTAATTTAATTGCTTCTAAATGAAACATATCAGTCATTTCCCAAGCAGCTTTAGTAGTAAAACCTTCAATAGCATGAGTTAAAGCATCCATACCAGTAGAAGCAGCTACCATTTTAGGCATTTCCATCATTAATTCTTGATCAATAATTGATAAAACAGGAATATCATGAGGATCAACACATACCATTTTTTTAACTCTTTCTTCATCAGTTATAACATAATTAATAGTTACTTCTGCAGCAGTTCCAGCAGTAGTTGGAATAGCAATAATAGGTAATGACTTATTTTTTGTTTCTGCAGTACCATCTAAAGAAACAACATTACTAAATTCAGGATTAGTCATAATAATACCAATTGCTTTAGCAGTATCAATAACTGATCCACCACCAATAGCAATAATATAATCAGCATTAATTTCTTTACATTTACTAACGCCATCTTTAACATTTTTTATAGTTGGATTTGGTTTTATTTCCATAAATAATTCGTATTCAAATCCTTCTAATACTTGTAATACTTTATCAGTAACATTTTTTAAAATATTTTCTTGAGTCACTATTAAAGCTTTTTTATATCCTCTTTTTTTTATTTCATCTTTTAATACACTTCTTGATCCATAACCAAAATAAGAAGTTTCATTTAATATAATTCTATTGATCATTTTAATCGCCTCTAATGAAAATTATATTATTATAAAATTTCTTAGTCAAGAAAAATATTTTTTTACCTGTCAACTTATAGTCTAGATATAGCCTCTTTAATTACGTCAATTGAATTTTGTAATTTCTTAGTTTCTTCTTCTTTTAAATTAACAAATATCTTACCTTTAATACCATTTTTATTAATAATTGCTGGCAAGCCAATAAAAATATTATTATCTTCATCATAAGTTGATACTGTTATAATACTATTTTCATTATTTAAAATGGCATTTGTAATTCTAACTAAACACATACCAATTCCATAGTATGTAGCACCTTTTCTGTTAATTATTTCATAAGCAGCATTTTTAACATTTAAATAAATTTCGTTTAATTCATTATCATTCAAATAATCTTTAATATTTTGTAGTCCTATATTAGCATTACTCCAAGGAACAAACTCTGAATCACCATGTTCCCCAATAACATAAGCATGAACATTTTTAGGACTAATTTCTAATTTATCTGCAATCATATATCTTAGTCTTGATGTATCCAAACTAGTGCCCGAACCAATTACCTTATTAGTAGGTAAATTAGAGTATTTCCATGTTAAATAAGTCATTACATCTAATGGATTAGTAGCTACTAAAAAAATACCATTAAAACCATTATCCATAACTTTAGTAACAATATCTTTAAATATTTTACTATTTTTATAGATTAAATCCATTCTTGTTTCGCCTTTTTCTTGATTTGCACCTGCTGCAATAACTACCATAGTAGCATCTTTACAATCTTCATAACTACCTGCTTTAATATCAATTTTATTTGGAGCAAAAGCTAAACAATGGTTTAAATCCATTACTTCTCCTATTACTCTTTCTTTATTTAAATCAATTAAAACTAATTCATTTACATTAGTATTTTGATTTAATAAAGCATAAGCATAACTCATACCAACATTACCGCATCCAATTAAAACTATTTTATTCATTATTTTATCCTTTCAATTTCTTGTTCATAAATTCCTGAATCATATTCCATTTTTTTTAAAGTTAACTTTTTTAACTTTTTTAATTGTTCGTTATTCATGTGATTTACATTTTGTAATAATATATTATATTTTGTGTCATATTGTGGATCTAATACATTCATTTTTTCCAAATCATTCAATAATTCTTCTATCATCTATTTCCCTTCCTTTTATTTTGCATAACATATTGTTCTATATATTCTAATGTTTTATCACTTTCATCAAGTAATTTAGATATTTCTATTTCAGAAGTTGGATATTTTCTTCCACATAAGGTTTTATATAGAACATTACCTGCATTATCTTTTTTTATTCCAACTCCCATTATACAATATAATTTAGGATTAATTGGATGAAATACAATTCTTATTTGATCATTTTTTAATTTTCTAAAGTCCTTATATTGTGATACAAATCCTTCTATATTTTTATTTGTTAGTGTGCTATTAATTAAAGAAGTAATCAATTCTAACATTTTTCCTAGACATTCATTATTGATATTTTTTAAATCCTTTAAAAAATATGTTTTACCACTTTGATCTTGAGCAAAAATGACTTTTATATCAGATGTTTCAACTATATCATCATCTTTACTAATAATATTAAAGTATTCATTTCTAAATTTTATATACAAACTAGTTAAACGTTTAAATTCAGTAATAATTTCTTTTTTTGTATCTAAATCGACATAGAAATCTTTATCTTTAATTAATGCAATATTTTCAAGTATCTGTTCTTGTAATTTTCTAATCATTATTATATAAAATAATTTTAAATCATTTTCATTTGATATTTCTTTCTTAATTTCTTCAAAATATTGTTTAAAATCATCTTGATAATTTAAAAGAGAATAATGAAGATCTACTTTCTTTGCAATATTTTGATTATAATCGAGACTATCATCTTCAATTATTTCAAATCCAAAAGATAACATATCTAAAACTTCATTTTTATAACTTTGTGTATAATGGTGAATTTTTTCATATATATTTCTATTATATATATTTATAATTTCTAAAAATTTAATTTGGTCTATTTTTGGAATTCCTTTTTCTTCAAAAAAACTATCTAAAAATTTTACAATTTTATAAGGTATGTATTGTTTATATTTTATTTTTTTTAAAGTAAATTTAAATAATTTTATTTTGTCTTTGTTATCGCTTATTTTTATACTTATCTCTTTGAGTTTTGACTTTAATTCTTCATTTTTTTTAATCATTTGATCAAATATTTTATTTACATAATTAACGGCATTAGTATACTCAATTGTATTAGTTAATTTTCTTTGACGATATTGTTCTATTACAATTAATTTTCTTGATAAAGCAAATTCTATATTTTTATCAATCATATCCAATATTATTAAAATATTTTCTTTATTTTCAATTATTTTATTAATATCATTAGCATTTTTAACAATTTCTTCATATAAAACATTTAGAGTTGATATATTTTCCAATTCATCTTTATCAGACTTATCTTTTTCGATTTCAAATTCTAATATATCAACTACTTGTGAAATATTTTCCATAAAATCACCACTAATTCAATTTTAACATAAAAAAATAACCAAGTAAATACTTGATTATCTTTTACTAAATTGTGGTGCACGACGAGCTGCTTTTAATCCTGGTTTCTTACGTTCTTTTTGTCTTGCGTCTCTAGTTACAAAACCAGCTCTTTTTAAAACTTTACGATAACTATTTTCTGATTCTTCATTTACTTTATCATATTCTAATAAAGCTCTTGTAATTCCTAATCTGATTGCTCCTGTTTGACCTGTAAATCCGCCACCATTAACTTTTACATCAATGTCAAAAGTTTTTTCATTGTTTGTAGCTACTAATGGTTGCATTAAATCCATAACATTAGTTTCATATGGGAAGAATTCTCTAACATCACGACCATTAACAGTAATTTTACCGCTACCTGAAGTCATTTTAACTTGAGCTACAGAAGATTTTCTTCTACCAGTACCAAGATATATTTTCTTTTCCATAAATTCCTCCTATTTCATTTCCTTTGGTTTTTGAGCCATATGTGGATGTTCGTTTCCAGCATAAACAAATAATTTTTTGTACATTTGTCTACCTAGTCTTCCTTTTGGTAACATACCTTTTACAGCTCTTTCAATCATTTCTACAGGATAATCTTCACGCATAGTTCTTGCAGTTCTTTCTCTTAATCCACCAGTATATCCACTATGATTGTAATAGATTTTGTCATCTAATTTATTACCAGTTAAATTAATTTTACTAGCATTAATTACGATAACGTTATCACCACCATCGATATGTGGAGTATAAGTTGGTTTGTGTTTACCACGTAATACTGTAGCAACTTTAGTAGCTAAACGACCTAAATTTTCACCTTCAGCATCGATTACCCACCAATCTCTTACTACATCTTCTTTTCTTTGCATATAAGAATTTTTCATATTATTTTCCTTTCTTCCAAATAATGAATTGTCCCAAGATTCATTAAATGTGGGAATAAATTAATGTACCGCTATTAATTATATAAAAAAAACATATATTTGTCAATGAAATTATATGTTTTTTGTTAACTTTTTATCTATAAAATACATCTTTTAGATATAATCCTTCAGGTGGAGCAGTAATACCTGCTTTTCTTCTATCTTTAGCTTCTAATATGTCTAATACATCTTCACTTTTTCTTTTACCTTCACCTATTTCAATTAATAAACCAACCATATTCCTTACTTGATATCTCAAAAACCCAGTACCTAAAAAAGAAATAATGAATCTATTAACATCTTTAATATTCCTAATTAAATTAGTTTGAATAATAGTTCTAGTAAAATCTTCCTTTTCTTCATCTGCTTTAGAAAATGATTTAAAATCATGAGTTCCTTCTAAATATTTTAAAGCTCTTTCCATTTCAACTAAATCTAATTTTTTATTATATTGATAAATATAATCTTTTTCGATTGGATTATATTCACCCATATTTATTTTATATATATATTCTTTAGCAGAGACATTAAATCTAGCATGAAAATCTTCACTAACTTCTTCCACTCTTTTAATATAAATATAATCTTTTAAAAAACTATTTAAAGCTTTTTGTAATTTGTCGCATGTAATATTCATATCTAAGTCAAAATGAGCTTTTTGATTTAAGGCATGAACGCCTGCGTCAGTTCTACCTGAACCTGATATTGAAATATCCTTACCACTCAATTCTTTTAAAGCTTTTTCTATTTCTCCTTGTACAGTTTTTAACCTAGGTTGTTTTTGATAACCTTTAAATTTTGATCCATCATAACTAAATGTAATTAAATACCTCATAATACAACTTCCTTCATAATTAAAATAAATAAGCCTAAATGCATTAATACTAAAAATGTATCATAAAAATTCCATCTATTTTGTCTAAAATTAATTCTTTTATTATTAACATTATATAATCTTACTTCCATTGAATCAGCTAAATCATCAGCTTTTTTAATACTTAAAACAAACATAGGAATTATTAAAGATTTTATAGCAAATATTTTACCCTTTAAATTAGAATTATAATAATCAATACCACGACTTGCTTGAGATTTAATAATTTTATTCCCTTGATCAATTATAGTCGGAATAAATCTTAAAGCTAAACTGATAGATAAAGCCATTTTATTAACAGGAATTCCAATTAATTTTAAAGGTAAAAACAATTTTTCTAAACCATAAGTAATTTCAGTTGGTGGTGTTGTTAAAGTTAAGATTGATGTATATAAAACAACAAATATCAATCTAAACATAGTTATAATTGTTACTTCCAAATTGCTACCAACAATTAAATTAATAATTAATATAAATAATAATAACCATTTAATACTAAATATAGTTTTAAAATAAATTTTAAATGGTACTTTAGTATTACATAACATAAGCACTAATAAAACTAATAATAAAACATTAAATCTTATATCAAAGGTTAAAAAACTCATTATAATAAATAATAACACACATATTATTTTAGCTAAAGGATTCATTTTGTGAACTAAAGAATCAATCGGATAATATCTACCTATCATTACTTTATTTAACATAACGATACACATCCTTCATTAAATCATTGATGTCATCACGATAGCCAATTTTTATTCCTTTTTTTTCTAAAACTAATTGTTCAAATTCAATTATTTTAGGTCTTTTTAAACTATATTTTTCAATATCTTGTTTAAAAACATCATACTTATTTCCTTCTAATACAATTTTACCTTTGTCTAATAAAATAACATGGTCACTTATTTTTAATAATAAATCAGTATCATTACTTACAACAATAATAGTTTTTTTATATCTATTTTTAAGTAATTTAATGATTTTAATTAAATTTTCTTTGCTTTTATTATCTAAACCAATGGTAGGTTCATCTAATATGATTACTTTAGGATTAAAAGCTAGAACAGAAGCAATAGCAACTTTTCTCATTTCTCCACTACTTAAAGTAAAAGGATTTCTATTTAAATAACTATCGTCTAATCCCATCATAATCAAAGCATCACTTATATGTTTTTGGATACTTTTAACTGATTTATTAAAATATTTCATTCCAAATTCAATTTCTTCTTTAACTGTTTTACAAAAAAATTGTTCTTCAGGAACTTGAAACACCAATCCTATTTTATATCTTAAATTATTTATATTTTTAATTTTTCTTGTTCTACTAATAACTCTACTTCCAACTTGAATATTACCTTTAGTAGGAATTATTAAAGCATTTATAAGTTCAATTAAAGTAGTCTTACCACTACCACTTTTGCCCATAATACTAGTTATTTTACCTTCTTTAAATGTAGCATTTATGTCACCTAAAACCATTTTAGAAAGAGGTGTTTTTTCATTATAAACATAAAATACATGATTAAATTTTACTTCCATAAAATATCCACCATCTCTTCCATATCATAAATAACATGATCAATCAAATCATAAAACATTAAGCGATTAGATAATTCTACCATAAAAGGTAACTCAAATCCTAATTTATGTAATTTATCTTCTTCTTTATAAACTTCTTCTTTTGTTCCACTTAAAACTATTTTACCTTTATCTAAAACATATATTTTATCACTTATTAATGTATCTTCAATATCATGACTAATATTTAAAATAGTTAATCCTTTACTATTTAATTCTTTTAATATTTTTAATATTTTTTCTTTATCATAAAGATCTAACATGGTTAATGCTTCATCTAATATTAATATTTTAGGATCGTGAACTAAAGCAGAAGCTAAACTAACCAATTGTTTTTGATTACTATTTAAATCATGAGGGTTACATTCCAATATGTCATAAATACCTAAGTATTTAGATACTTCTTCGATTTTTTTTCTGATATCAATTTTTTTATAATTCATATTTTCTAAAGTAAATGCAATATCATCCATAACAGTTTCTGCAACAAATTGATTATCTGGATTAGTAAATACGACACCTATATTTTTTCTTATTTCTTTTCTATTATCCTTTAATAAAGGAATATTATTTATTTCTATTTTTCCGTTATATCTATATAATCCAACTAATATTTTTACTAAAGTAGATTTCCCACTTCCGTTAGGTCCAATAATTGATGTTATTTTACCTTTTTCTATATCCATATCTACATTATCAAACATGTCTTTGGTACGATATTTAAAAGTTAAATTTCGAATAGTAATCATAATACATCACCACCTAATATTATATTATAAAATGCCTTATTTTTCAAATAAAAAAAGAAAATGTTAAATATTAACACTTATCTTTTGACTCCTGTATTTTATAACTTACTCCTAATTTTAATTTTGTAGGTAATATTTTTGATAAATAAATACCTATTTTTGTCTTTACACCAGGAATAATTATTGATTTATTTTTAAACATTTCTTTAATAGCATATTCACAAACATAATTACTAGTTAAACTTGGTAAATTAAATTTAACTTTAGCTACTTTATTAAATTCAGTATCTACAGGACCTGGACATAATGCTCCTATATAGACATTAGAACTATCTTTTTTTAATTCTTCATTAATTGCTAAAGTTAAATGTAAAACATAAGCTTTAGTAGCATAATAAGTGCTCATTAAAGGACCAGGTAAAAAAGCAGCAGCAGAAGCAACATTTAATATATAACCAGAATCTCTTTTTTTAAAATCTTTTAAAAATAATTTGGTTAAGGTATGTACAGTTTTTATATTTAAATCAATCATATCTAATTCACTATCTAATTTTGTATCATTAAATTTACCAAACAAACCAAATCCAGCATTATTTATTAATATATCTATTTTTTCTTTTTTTACTTCATCGTATAATTTCATACAATTATATGTACTAGATATATCTAATTCAATTATTTTGACATTAGTTTTTAACTGCTTAGCTAGTGTTTCCATTTTTTTCTTTCTTCTAGCAACTAATATTAAATCATAACCTTTGTCACTTAAAATTTTAGCGAATTCAGCTCCTAATCCACTAGATGCACCAGTTATTAATGCTTTCATTTTACCACCCCACTATGTATAATTATACTAAATTTTTTGACATGTAACAACTTTTTTAATATTTTTATTTAAATTTGTTTACAATTTAATACTTTTTTGATATTCTTATAAAAAGGAGTGTATGGGAGTGAAAAAAGATGTTCTTGGGTACATAGGGTGTGTAGTAGCCGGATTAGGATTATTCCTACCATTTTTAAATTTTTTGTTTGTTAAAATAAATTATTTTGAAGGTGATGGAAAAATAGTTTTAATAGGATTAATTATTTGTGCTATTTTTATTTTTATGAAAAAACCAAAAGTAACATTAATATCTAGTTTATTATGTAGTGGTATAACAATATTTGACTTAATTAATACACTTGTTAAGTTAGAATTCAATCCCCTTATTCAAATAGAAGTAGGATTTTATTTAATAATACTAGGATTAATCTTAATTATAGTTTCTTCTATTTTAATAATTAAAGAACAAAAAATTAAAAAAATCAGTTAAATTTGATTTTTTTTTAATGAAAAAAGATGCATTATTTTGCATCTTCCTCAACTAATTCTAAAATAACCATTAACGCATCATCACCACGACGTTCAT
>CALVSQ010000023.1 GCA_944359085.1 uncultured Bacilli bacterium
ATAGTACTGATACATAGTATCTATTTATTTCTTTACTTATTGTAGCATTTATTATTCTTCCTTTTATTTCTTTTGTTTTTCTATAGCCTCTTATTTTTATATCTTTTAATTTTGGCAAAGTGATTGTTTTATTTATCATATCTAATTTGATATTTTCATATATCTTGTCTTTATAATTATTTTTTATATAATTTGTTCGATAACTATTTTTACTATACTTATCTTTATATTTTGGATAATTTTTTGTTCTATAAAAATTTTTAAATGCATTTTCTAAATCAAATATAGTATTTGCAAGAGCCATACTATCTACTTCCATTAACCATGGATATGTTTGTTTTAGAAATGGTAATTCTTTTATACATTCTTTTTTCGATTTAGTTATTTTATTTTCTTTATATAGTTTTTCTTTTTCATATAACATTGTGTTATAAACAAATCTAGTACACCCTAAAGTTTTATTTATTAATTCTTGTTGTTCTTTATTTGGATATATTCTAAATTTATATGCCTTATATATCTTCACTATATCACCACCTTGGTGTAATTTTATCACACAAACATATGTATGTCAATATACTTTTTTTTATAAATTGCAAAGCACATTCCTAGTATATAAAAAAAATATTGAAATTAATCAATATTTTTTTAATATCTACAAGCTTCAAAATTACCTGTATCATTATAATTACGATATTTGTCATCAACACATGAACCAGGTTGATTTTTTGCACCAGTTATATCAATAATATAAGATAAATAATCACTTATACAATATTTACCAGTGCTGGTGCCATTATTACATTTATAATCATAATTTTTACCATCTAAACTTCCTGTATAATCAGCATAACTATTAACGCTATTGTATCTTCTTATTTCTTTAATAATTTTTGGAGTTAAAATAAATGTATACATTGGATCTCCTGAATATATATCATAATCATCAACACCGCGATTATTGTTAATGTATAATTTTACTGTATTATTATTATAACTACAATCTCCATCAATGTTGCACCAATTTGATCCTGTATTTCTTTTGCTTCCATCTATATCTGGAAAAGGATCTACTAAATCAATTGTTCTATAAACTACTCTAATATCACCAGGCCCATTTCCTGAACCTCCACCAGAGCCATTACCTGAATCACCTGGATCTGGTATTAATTTAGAATATACATTAAATTCACATCTCCAATTACCATAATCAGTGCTGTTAACCGCACTTAAAATGTTATCAACATCAGTTCTTGATTGACCTGCTTTTAAATGACCTAAATTAGAATATGTTAAATCTAAATTACCTTTACCATGCATAGATCCATATACACCATCAGGAATGGAATAAGATACTGGGAAATTAGGTTCTCCAACATCATAATAGTTTGTTGTGAAATTAGAATTACTGTATTTAGGTAATTCAAACCTATGAATTGACAGATTATTTGATTTTAAAACATATCTAAAAATATCATCATTCAATGAGAATACTGTAGTTGCTGTTCTAGTCATTTCAACATATCTATCAGTACCTCCACAATTTTTCATAGCAACTGATGTAGAAGGACAAGAGTTACCGGTACATCCTTTTATTTGACTAACATTTTGATCAGCACATATAGAATTATTACTCAACGAGTAACTAGTATTTACATCCATGTTTCCTGAATAATAGTAATTTTTTCCATCTCCATATGTAATAGTTGCCTGTGGGCTTGTATTATATATAGAACTTTCTGGCCAAGTGTAACATTTTTTCATATCTTGAACTAAGCTTTCAGCATAATCTACAGCATTAGAGTATGTTGCATATTTTCCAGCCACATCTGCTGAAGGCTTATCGTTTCCACACCAACTTTCAGATCCACCACTATAGTACTTTCCATTAACAGTATATCCAGACCAATTAACAGAATATTTAGGTATTTTTTCATAACTTTGGGCACCTGGTATACATTCATATCCAACAATTGGAGGATTAGCTTTGCAAGCCCTTAATTCTGCACCTGTAAGACCAGCACAATTAGAGTAAACAGGCCTATCATTTGTACAACAACTCACATTTGCAGTATTATTAACGCAACCACAATCTCCAGCATCTTTAACATCATTAGCAAGAGCTTCTTCTCTATTTTCCTCAATTTTCCAATACGCATAAGATTTTATTATATCCTGATTTGCAGTATTTAAATCAGAATAAAATTTGGTCCAATTTACTGATTTAGTCTTACAAGTTCTTCCACCTGATGCATAACTGTAACCCCACATAAATCTACTACCTGCTTCTACTGTAATATTTCCACTAGCAAAATTAGTAGTAAGTGTTTCAACACAATAAACTTCACAATATTGACTTCCTAAACTACTTTCATAGTATGTCAAAGCAGAATTTTTGTTTGATTCTTTATGTGGATCAATAGTATAATAACCATCATCATTAAATACGCAATGTTTCCAATAGTTTTCATTATCTAATCCACCTGTAATTCCTGTGTCTGTATAACTTATACTACCACCATTAATACATGTACCTACATTATATAAAGGAGTGCAATTATATTTTTTATCAGGTGGTAAAGGTTCTTCCGGTTCACCATCATCTAATCCAATACCGCTTATCCATATTGCTCCCATACCAATTCCCCAATTAGAAATGACATCACTTGAAGAAAACTTTCCGTTATATGTCCCACACGTAGCAGAAGCATTATTATATTGAATAGAAATTTTATTATTAAAATAACTGCTATTGGTAAAATATCTTAAAAGACGACTTGCCTTTAATTGTTGCATTTGACTAACAAAATTACCCGTTAAATATGATGTACAAGGTACAAGCGATTTTAAAACAGAACTCAAATCACACAAAGCAGTGTCACCAGCACACTGACTAGTAAAACCACCACCACTTTCTTTAGAAGCAGCAACCGCTAATTCATAAGCCGTACCAACATAATCTTTACCATTAATTTTAACAACTGAAATTGGTTCATAAACTAAAAATATATTATATAAATATGCAGATTCGTCATCATTAGGAAATCTATATAAACTTAAAGTTAATCTGGTATGATGATCATGTAGATATGTATTAAAAAAATTATAAAGTAAACTACCATAGTTATTATCACTCATTCCAGCGGGTTTTTGCCCTAATGGATCAAATAATCCACTAAAATTATTACTTGCAATGGCCCCGCGATAATTTATATTAAATGTATATGGGACTCCTGCAAATCTTGCCGTTGAATATGCTTCTAATTTTGAAATATCTTGTTTAGATACTTGACTACATTCAAAATTTAAAGATGATTGTGATCCCATAAGATGAGGTTTACTATGAGGATTAGGATTATGACAATAAGTACCACTTAAGCCACCTACTATGTAATCAGTTGAAACTAAATCTTCGCCAGTTGCAGTAACAAACGATATTCTAATGCCTTTAGGGTTACTATTACTCCATGATGTTGTTGCATTACCATCTCCATTAGAAAAATTTTGCCCAGCACTACCTCCAACGCCATCAATTCCAATACCAGTTACAATGTCTTCACTATCATCTGAATATACATAAACAACTGGTATAAATAAACATAAAGCTAATAATATAATTAATATTTTCTTCATAAATCATCACCTATCGTCAAATTAATTATACAGTATTTTTAAAAAAAAGTAAATAAAAAAGTACTATCTTCTTCTAGTACTTTCGTAAACTTCTTCTTTTTCTTTTGAAAGATTATTTTTTAATTCTCTTTCAATGACATTTATTTTTTTATTTAACAAAGCCATATATTTTTCATCTAAATAAATAGAATATTTTTCTTTAATTACTTTTTTATATCGCGCTAAATCATCTAAAGCAATTCTCGTATCATCATCTGATTCATCATCCAAATTATCTATAATTACTTTCAAATAAAAATCTAATCTATTTTTTATTTTTCTTTTAATTATTTTTTCTATTAAAGATGGTTTAATAATAATCATTTCATTTACTTTTACGCCTTCATAAGGATAATTATTTTTAGGACTAAACTTATAACCATTTATTTTATCACAATTAACAAAAACAACTTCTCCATTGTAATTTTTTTTAGATATAAAATATTGTTTCATATTAATCATCCCCTAATAAATCTGGTCTACGTTCTTTAGTTCTTTTTACACTTTGTTCATAGCGCCATTTTTTAATATTTTCATGGTGTCCAGATAATAAGACATCTGGTACCTTCATACCATTATAATCTGCTGGTCTAGTATAAACTGGATAATCTAATAAATTATTATTAAATGAATCATTTAAATGAGAATTAGTATCTATTACACCATCAATTAATCTTACTACACTATCAGTTATTACCATACTAGCTAATTCGCCACCTGTTAAAATAAAATCACCAATTGATAATTCTAAATCACATAATGATCTTATTCTTTCATCAAACCCTTCATAATGACCACATATAATAATTAAATGTTTTTTATAACTTAATTCATAAGCTTTTTTTTGATTATATTTTATTCCTTGTGGTGTCATCAATATTACATATGAATCATCAGTTTTTAAATCATTAACAGCATCAAATATTGGTTGTGGCATTAAAACCATACCTTCGCCACCACCAAAAGGATAATCATCAACTTTTTTATGTTGGTCTTTTGAATAATCTCTTATGTTATGAATATTTATTATAACTTTATTATCAGTAATAGCTCTTTTAATAATTGATTCAGTTAAAAAATTATCAAACATTTTAGGAAATAACGTTAAAATATCAATTTTCATCTAGTAATCCTTCTATTACATTAATGCTTAATATTTTTTTATCTAAATCAATATTTTTAATAAATTCATCAACAAATGGTATTAAATAACTTTTATTTCTATTTTTTACAAGCAATATTTCTTGCTTATTTTTAATTATACTCGTAACTTTACCTATTAATTTATCTTCATCATATACCTTTAAACCAATTATATCTTCATCAACATAACCATCAATATCTAAAGATTCTCTTTTTACAAAAACATCATCACCTTTAAATATAATAGCGTCATTTATATCATCTATTCCTTCAAATTTAACCATGTCATAGTTTTTATGTTTACGATAACTAGTGATAACAACTTTTTGCTTTCTTTTACCTAAATAAAGCTTATTTCCATTAATAAAAACTTTATCTTTGTATTTAAAATCAGAAACAATTCTTAATTCTCCTTTAATACCATGAATATTTACTATTTCTCCTACATACACCATAAAAATCCCTACTTATCTAATTCGTATAAAATAATACTTGTTGCTACTCCAACATTTAAACTTTCACATTTATCATTCATATCTATATATATAAATTCATCACATAATTCACTACTTAATTCACTGATGCCATTTCCTTCATTGCCCATTATTATAACAAATTTAGAAACTTTTTCAATAGTTTTTAAACTTTTTCCATGAGTTACCTTTGTACCATATATTTTATATCCTGCATCTTTTAAAGATGGACAAAATTCATTGATATCTGATATAACAATATTTAAATGAAATATCAATCCTTGAGAAGCCCTAATAACTTTAGAATTATATAAATCAACTGTATCTCTACTAAGTATTAAAGTATCAATATTAAAAGCAACACAACTTCTGATAATTGTTCCTAAATTACCAGGATCTTGAATACAATCCAAATAAACTATTCTACTACCTTTAATAGTTCCTTCTTTTTTATCACAAACTCCTATTACATTTGTAGGACTTTCTAATTCACTTAAATAATTTTTAACATTATTTGTCATATAGTAAGTCATAACATCTAATGGAAGTAATTCATTTTCTTCTAATAACATTTCTTTTAAATAACCTGTTTTATAAGCTTCTAAAACTAAATGTTTCCCTTCTACTAAAAACATATTTTTCTTATCACGATATTTTTTTATTTGTAATTTTTTTAAATCTTTAATTTTATTATTATCAACGGAACTATACAACATATAACCACCTTAAATAATAATATCAAAAATTAAAAAAAAAGTAAATTATTTTATTAAAATAACTATTAGTATTTAAACTAATAGTTATATTTTATAATTTAATTGTTTTTTCGACTACTTTTCTAATATCTCTTTCATTAAATGGTTTCCTTAAAACATCAACAATAGGATATTCAAATGTTTTTTTAACAATATCATCATTACCTACTCCAGTTATGATAGATACAGGTATTTTATTAAACAAATTATTCTTATTCATATATTCTAATACAACAAATCCATTAACATTTGGCATGTTTAAATCTAACAACATTCCTACTATAGATTCATTATCTAAATTATTTATTGCTTCCATTCCATCTTTAGCTAAAAGAACATTATATTCATTATTAAATAATTTATTAATAAAAGTACTAATAACTTCTGAATCATCAACCACTAAAATTGTTTTATCTTTATTAACAATAACTTCTTCTTTTTTTATTACTTCCTTGCCTAAATATTGTCTTACTATATTTAATATTCTATCTGTTTCATCCATTAATTCATCGAAATGATCATAAATATAATAAATATGATTTGCTTTACTTTCTAATTCATGATTATAAGAAAGTTCAGCTAATTTATCAAAGCCAAAATATTTAGCATCGCTTTTTAAGGAATGTACTAAAATGGCATAATTAGCCATATCAGCAATTTCCTTATATTTTTTAATGTTATTTATCTTTTCATTTATTTCATTTAAAAATGTTTCTAAAGTTTCATCATATGTTTCCATATCTCCAAATAATTCCAAACTTTTTTCAACATTGACACCATTATTTTTTAATATATTAACATCTTTCATATTATCACCTATAATTAGTATACCACATTTTAATAATATATTATATAATTATTTTAATTTTTATTATAATTCCAAATACCTAACTTTCCTTTTACTTTAATCGGACTTATTATTTCAATATTATCTAATATCCAAGCATATCTACCTACTTCATATCTCCCACATACATATTCTTGATGGTTAATACTTTTAATAAAATCTTCATCCATATAAATACAATCTTTTAAATAAGCCTTACAAATTATATTACCATAATGCATATCTAAATTTTCAAATAACTTAACTAATTCTTTTCTTTCGTATATTTCTTTTTTTATTTTAGATATAGATGCTTGAATATATATTTCTTCCCTATAATTAGTTTTCCAACTTCTAGTTTCAATATGTTTTATTTCGTTCATAATAAGTGTAGCAAAAGGTTCTTTTATTGTTAAAACTTTCATTTTATATCTTCCAATACTAATGATTTTTTAGGACAAAAATTAGCACATTTACCACACTTTATACACTTATCATAATCAACTATAGGAGCATCAAATTCTTTTTGTGATAAAGCATTAACAGAACATACTCTAACAGCAGGACATTTATGATTTTGAGGGCATCTTTCAACAATTACTTTTAATTTTTTCAAATCATATCACCATCTTAATTATACCACAAAAAAAGAAGAAATTAATCTTCTTATTCTACTGATTTTAATGATTCAATCATATCTATTTTTTTAAGTGAAAAATGTGTTACTACTTGAACTAAAACAGTAAAGAAAATCATAATTAAAAATGTATAAACATAACTTAATATATTAATATTTTTAACAAATAATATTTCGTCTGTTTCTGCTATTGTTAATACAAAATTATTTAAAATTACTCCTAAAAATAAACCTATTAATATTCCTATTGAAGTTAGTATAACAGTTTCTCTATAAACATAAGTAGATACTTCGTTATCTTTAAAGCCTAATACTTTTAAAGTAGCAATTTCTCTTTTTCTTTCATTTATATTAATTGTTGTTAAGTTATATAAAACTATTATTGTTAGTAAACTAGATGAAATAATAATTAAATAAACAATATTATTCATACCGCTTATGATATCATTGAATACATCTAAACTATCAGTTGTAAATTGAATATTACTAAAATATCCACTATCCATTAAAGTTGTAGCCAAAGATTCATCAACATTAGTAATAATAGTATTATAAGTTATTTCATTAAATATTTTATTATAATAATTACTACTCATATAAATATAACTATTAACGTAGTTTTCGCATATACCTTCTACTTTTAAAATAAATAATTCGTTTTCACTATTTCTAATACTAATCGATTTACCTACTTCAGCATCCAATAATTCTGCCATTTTAGAAGTTATGATAACACCATTATCAGAAATTTCTATCTTTTTACCATTTAAGTCATTTATCTTAATATAATTATCTACTAAAGATAAATCATCAAAAGCTAATAAATAAGTATCAATATTTTTGTTATCAGCATTAAAAGTATAAGTTTCCATATGAGTATATAGTAAATTATTTACATTATTATCATTTAATACTTTGTTAATTTCTTCATTAATAGTTGGTTGTTCATCATTTAGTATAAGCATAGAATCATAAACATGTATTTTATCATATTGAATACTTACTAATGAACTGACACTATCTCTTATACCAAATCCAGTTAATAATAAGGCTGTACATCCAGAAATACCTAAAATAGTCATGATAATTCTTTTTTTATACCTAAACAAATTTCTAAAGGTAACTTTCCAAGTAAATGATAATCTTTTCCAAATAAATTTGATTCTTTCTAATAAAACTTTTTTACCATTTTTAGGTGGTTCTGGCCTTAGTAATGTAGCTGGAACATATTTAAAATCTTTTAAAACAGTTAATAAAGTTACTATTACCATTAAAGATATAGTTACTAAAATAATTGAAACACATGGTATTACTTCAGCATAAGTTTTTAATTCTGGTATTACAAAATTAGCGTGATAAATACTATATAAAACATGAGGAACATAAGCATATCCGATTGTTAAGCCTATAGCTAATCCAATAGATGTAGCAATTAAGACATAAAATAAATAACTTGATACTATTTTTATTTTACTTATGCCTAAAGATACATATGTACCTATTTCACCTCGTTCTTCCTCAATCATTCTTGTCATTGTATTTAAACTCATTAAAAATACTACTAACATAAAGAATATTGGGAATACAGCCGCGATAGCATCTATTTTAACAGCACTTTCATAAAAATTAGTATATCCACTATTGTCTTCTCTTGACATTAAATACCATTTAGGTTTTTCAATAGTGTTCAATTCTTCTTTAGCATCATTTATTTCATTTTCAGCTTTAGTTATTTCTTCAATATATTTGTTATAATTTTCTTCATATTCTTTATATCCATCTTCTAATTCTTGTTTAGCACTCTCTAATTTATCATAATTTTCATTTAAAGTATTTACTTGCTTTTCAAATTCTTCATTCCATAAATCAATGTTTTTATTTAATTCTTTTTCTTGTTTATATAATTCTTCTTTTGTATTTATTAATAATTCTAAATTACTTTTATTTTTTTCTAATAGTTTTAATTGATTACTATAAGTTATATACTCTTCACTACTAGGATCTAAAGTATTTAATAAATTATTTAAATTAGTAATTTGTTCGTTTAATAAATTCAAATTAGATTCTAATTCACTTTCTTTAATATTGTATTTTTTTAAAGCATCATTATATTCTTTTTTTGCTTCATCTAATTTAGTATTAGCGTCATTAAATGTTCTTTCCATTTCTTTATTTGTTTCATATAATTTATCTTTACCATCTTCCCATTCTTTATATGAATTATCTAATTTTTCTTTATTTTCATCTAATTCTTTTTTAGCATCTTCTAATTTTTTCCCATTAGTTTCTTTTTCATTTAATAATTTTTCTTCTGCTTCATTAATAACATCCATTGCTTCTTTTAATATTTCTTCATATCTTATTGTTTCTCTAATTGGTTTTAATTCTTTTAATTTACCATCTAAAATATTAATAACTTCTTTATAATCATCTAAATATGAAGTTTTATCAATACTGTTTTTATCAATTATATATATTTCAGTATAATATTCTAAATCAAAATTATCCATTGGTATATAAATATATGTATCTAATTTACCATCACCAATAGTAGAAATACCTTTTGATTTATAAGTATATAATGAACTAGTAATTGTACCAGATACAGTGTATTCTTTAACTTTTAAATTATCACTTTCAATAGTTATTTTATCACCTATTTGATAAGTTCCATCTTCTACTAAACATTCATTACTATTAGGCATTTTACCACTTACTAAATTAACTTTATTAACTTCCGTAATAGCATGGACTCTTGTTACATCACCATTTAATAAAATATCAAAAGAATAAGATGGAACTACAATTAAATCAGAAGATATTTCTTTAATTGACTCAACATCATCTTCAGTTAATCCCATTGTACTTATTATTTTATAATCCATTAAAGCTGTTTCATCATAATATTCATCCATTGTTTTAATCATATCGGTAGCTGATTCTCTAATACCTGAGAAAAAAGCACTACCTAACATAACTATAAAAATTAATGATAAAAATCTGCCTAATGATTTTTTTATTTTTCTAAAACTATTTTTATATATCATTACCAATCAATCTCCTCAACTAGTTTTGGATTTTTATTAATAATAATATCTTTTACTGTACCATTTTTTATTTTAATTACTTTATCAGCTATATCGGCAATTATTGCATTGTGAGTTATTATAATTGTTGTCATATTAGAATCGTGACATGTTTTTTGTAATAGTTCTAATATTAATTTACCTGTTTTAGAATCTAGTGCTCCAGTAGGTTCATCACATAATAACAATTTAGGATTTTTAGCTAAAGCACGAGCTATACTAACTCTTTGTTGTTCTCCACCTGATAATTGCGCAGGAAAATGATTTATTCTATCTCCTAAATCAACACTTTTTAATGTTTCTTCGCTATCTTTAGGATTTTTGCATATTTGGCTTGCTAAAGAAACATTTTCTAAAGCAGTTAAATTACCTACTAAATTATAAAATTGAAAAACAAAACCAATATCATATCTACGATAATTAGTTAATTGTTTTTTATTGTATTTAGCGATATCTTTTCCATCTATTACAATCCTACCGGTATCAGATGTATCCATACCACCTAAGATATTTAAAACAGTTGTTTTGCCTGCTCCTGAAGGACCTAAAATGACTACTAATTCTCCTTTTTCAATTTCAAAAGAAACATTTTCTATTGCTTTAATAGAAACTTCACCCATTTTATATGTTTTACTAATATTTTTAACTTCAATATACGCCATATTATCACCTATCTATATTATACCATTAAAATTTAAAAAACTGAATTTAATTCATCTTAGTAATATATTCTACTAATATTGAATGAATATAATATGTCATGCAAAAGTAAAAATAGCTGCTATAGTATCATACCTACATATACTTCTTCACATTCTGAAATTGATGCTATTACACTGACAATTCATATTATATTTATTCCACTTTTACTTCTATTATATTATAATTAATATAAAGTTCTATAGTATTATAAAATTTTTCTTCACTAGTATCACTTAACTTGTTTTTGTACTTCTTATTGAATTTAATATTGATTAAAACGCTAACTGCTAATATAATTATAACACTAATTAATTTTGCTAAAACAAAAACATTATTCATAAATACTCCTAATTTTTTATTATTTGCTATTTTATTAATATTATCTAACTTTTATTCTTATATAAAAATTATACAATATTTTATTAAACAAAAAAAGTTAGGATTTTTTCCTAACTTATTTAATAATTTCTGAAACGTTACCTGCACCAACAGTGTGTCCACCTTCACGGATAGAGAATTTAGTTCCGTTTTCGATAGCAATTGGAGCAATTAACTCAACAGTGATTTCAACGTTATCACCTGGCATAACCATTTCAGTTCCTGCAGGTAATTCAATAACACCAGTTACATCTGTAGTTCTGAAATAGAATTGTGGACGGTAGTTAGTAAAGAATGGTTTATGACGTCCTCCTTCTTCTTTAGTTAAGATATAAACTTGAGCTTTGAATTTAGTATGAGGAGTAACTGTACCTGGTTTAGCTAATACTTGTCCTCTTTCAACTTCGTCACGAGAAATACCACGTAATAATACACCAGCATTATCTCCTGCTTCAGCATAATCTAATTGTTTACGGAACATTTCAATTCCTGTAACAACAGTTTTTTTAGTTTCTTTTAAACCAACGATTTCAACTTCGTCATTTAATTTTAATTGTCCTCTTTCAACACGTCCTGTAACAACAGTTCCACGACCAGTGATTGTAAATACATCTTCAATTGGCATTAAGAATGGTTTATCAGTATCACGTGCTGGAGTTTCGATCCATGTATCAACAGCATCCATTAATTCTTGGATTTTAGCTTGGTAAGCTGCATCTCCTTCTAATGCTTTTAATGCAGAACCTCTAATGATTGGAGTATTATCGCCATCGAAACCATATTCGCTTAATAATTCACGAATTTCCATTTCAACTAAATCTAATAATTCCTCATCATCAACCATATCACATTTGTTCATGAATACTACCATACGTGGTACCCCAACTTGACGTGATAATAAGATGTGTTCACGAGTTTGAGCCATAGGTCCATCTGTAGCAGCAATAACTAAGATAGCACCATCCATTTGAGCAGCACCTGTAATCATGTTTTTAACATAATCAGCATGTCCTGGGCAGTCTACGTGAGCATAGTGTCTCTTATCAGTTTGATATTCAACGTGTGAAGTATTAATTGTAATACCTCTTTCTCTTTCTTCTGGTGCTTTATCGATATTTGCATAATCAACAAAGTCAGCTTGACCTTTTCCAGCTAAATATTTAGTAATAGCAGCTGTTAAAGTAGTTTTACCATGATCTACGTGTCCAATTGTACCAATGTTAACATGTGGTTTTGAACGATCAAATTTTTGTTTTGCCATATTAATTTTCCTCCTTATTTAACTTCATATTTAATTTTATACTAATTAACATAAAAATTCAAGACTTTTATATTAATTTGTACCATTTTTTTTGATAATTTCTTCAGCAATATTTCTAGGTACTTCTTCATAATGATCAAATACCATTGTAAAGTTACCTCTTCCTTGAGTATTACTTCTTAAACTTGTAGCATACCCAAACATTTCTGCTAAAGGTACCATTGCATCAATAGCTAATGCATTTCCTCTTGATTCTTGACCAAGTGGACGACCTCTTCTTGATGTAAGTTCTCCCATAACAGCACCTAAATATTCATCAGGAACTACTACTTGAACTTTCATAATTGGTTCTAGTAAAACTGGTTTACATTTGTTTTTAGCTTCTTTTAATGCCATTGAAGCAGCAATCTTATAAGCCATTTCAGATGAGTCAACATCGTGGTATGAACCATCGAATAATGTTGCTTTAACATCGATCATTGGATATCCAGCTAAAACACCAGTTTTCATAGCATCTTGTAATCCTTTATCAGTAACAGGAATGTATTCTCTTGGAACTACACCACCTACTACTGCATCAACGAATTCATAACCTTTATCAGGATTTGGTTCGAATTTAATCCATACGTGACCATATTGTCCACGACCACCTGATTGTTTAATATACTTACCTTCACATTCACCTGCTTGAGTTAATGTTTCACGATAAGATACTTGTGGTTTACCAATATTAGCATCTACACCAAATTCTCTTCTCATTCTATCAACGATAATATCTAAGTGTAATTCACCCATACCAGCAATGATAGTTTGACCTGTTTCATGATTTGTACTAGCTCTAAAAGTTGGGTCTTCTTCAGCTAATTTTTGTAATGCTAATCCCATTTTATCTTGATCAGCTTTTGATTTTGGTTCAACAGCTAATTCAATAACTGGTTCTGGGAATTCCATTGATTCAAGAATACAAGGTTTCTTTTCATCACATAATGTATCTCCAGTAGTTGTATCTTTTAATCCAACTGCTGCAGCAATATCTCCTGCAAATACTTCAGATATTTCAGTACGAGTATTAGCATGCATTTGTAGGATACGACCGATTCTTTCTTTTTTGTCTTTAGTTGCATTTAATACATATGAACCACTTGATAAGTGTCCTGAGTAAACTCTAAAGAATGTTAATTTACCAACGAATGGGTCTGTCATAACTTTGAATGCTAAAGCTGAGAATGGTTCTGAATCAGATGGATGTCTTTCAATTTCTTTACCATCTAAATCTACACCTTTAATAGCTTCAATGTCTATTGGACTTGGTAAATAATCAATTACTGCATCTAGTAATAATTTAACACCTTTATTACCTAAAGCAGTACCACACATTACAGGGAAGAATTCAACTGCTAAAGTTCCTTTTCTGATTGCTTTTTTAATTAATTCAACAGAAATTTCTTCTCCTTCTAAGTATTTGTTCATTAATTCGTCATCAAATTCAGCAACTGCTTCGATTAATTCATTTCTTTTTTCTTCAACTAAATCAACCATATCAGCAGGAATATCAATAACTTTTGCATTTTCATGTTGTTCACCATCATATTGATAAGCAGTTCTAGTAACTAAATCAATAATACCATTAAATTCATTTTCTGCACCAATTGGCCATTCAATAGGTTTTGCATTAACACCTAATCTTGAATCAATAGTAGATAAACTATATTCAAAATTAGCTCCCATCTTATCCATTTTATTACAGAAAATCATTCTTGGTACCTTAAATTCTGTAGCTTGACGCCATACTGTTTCAGTTTGTGGTTCAACACCTGCTTGAGCATCAAGTAAAGCAACTGCACCATCTAGTACTCTTAAAGAACGAGATACTTCAACTGTAAAGTCTACGTGTCCTGGAGTATCGATGATATTTAATCTATGATTTTTCCAGAATGCTGTAGTAGCTGCTGAAGTAATTGTAATACCTCTTTCTTGTTCTTGTTCCATCCAGTCCATTTGAGATTCACCATCGTGAGTTTCTCCAATTTTATGAATTTTACCGGTATGGAATAAAATACGTTCTGAACAAGTTGTCTTACCAGCATCAATATGGGCCATGATACCAAAATTACGTGTTTTTTCTAAACTATATTCACGAGCCATATATTATTTCCTTTCTTACCATCTATAATGAGCAAATGCTTTATTAGCTTCTGCCATTCTATGTGTATCTTCACGTTTTTTAACTGCTGCACCAACACCATTTGATGCATCAATAATTTCGTTTGCTAAATTTTCAGCCATTGAATGTCCGCCTCTTAATCTAGCGTATTGAACTAACCATCTTAATCCTAAAGCTTGACTTCTATCTGGTCTTACTTCAATTGGAACTTGATAGTTTGCTCCACCAACACGACGTGATTTAACTTCTAAAGCTGGTTTAATATTTTCTAAAGCCTTATTTAAAACGTCCATTGGTTCTTGATTTGTTTTTTCTTTAATTATTTCAAAAGAGTCATATAAAATTGTTTGAGCAATTCCTTTTTTACCATCAATCATTAATCTATTAATTAATTTGGTAACTAATTTAGAATTATATAATGGATCTGGTAATACGTCTCTTTTAACTGCACGTCTTTTACGCATAACTATCTCCTTTCATTATTTAGTTTTTGGTTTTTTACTACCATATTTACTACGTCCTTGACGACGTTTTTCAATTCCAGCAGTATCCATAGTACCACGAATGATGTGATATCTAACACCGATTAAGTCTTTAACACGTCCACCACGAATTAAAACTACTGAGTGTTCTTGTAAATTGTGTCCTTCACCAGGTATATAAGCTGTAACTTCCATACCATTAGATAATCTAACACGGGCATATTTACGTAACGCTGAGTTTGGTTTTTTAGGCGCCATTGTTCCTACACGAGTACAAACACCACGTTTTTGAGGTGAATTTTGATTAGTTCTAACTTTATCTTTGCTGTTATATCCAATATTCAAAACTGGTGATTTACTTTTTCTAGTTTTGTTCTTACGGTTTTTTCTAACTAATTGGTTAATTGTAGGCATTGTTTTACCCTCCTTTCATTTACACACTTCCAGGTGTTTCATTTTGCTTATTAATTTAAGACTTGCCTAAGCAAATCTAAAACGTAATAATCTTATCATTTTATTGTATGTTTGTCAAGTATTTTTATACATGTTAATTTAAATTTGAAGTGCAACAAAATGTATTGAAAAAGACATATGAATAACCTATAATATTTTCTGCAACAA
>CALVSQ010000024.1 GCA_944359085.1 uncultured Bacilli bacterium
CGACATCTGGATTTATAGGATGCCCTTAAATTAAAGGCTGGAGATAGCATATGGAGTCTATAATATCAACCCCCTGAAGAGACGCTACGGCGTCTCATTTTGTTTGTTTATAAGGCTTTAAGGTCTTTTTATTTTGGTTTAGGTGGCGTTTAGGTGGCAAATTAATATTTAAAATAAGATACTATTTAGTTAATGAAGTTAAGTTATGGTATAATATAAATAGGAGTTGATTACATGAAAATTAGTAATAAAAGTATTAAAGATTTTGTTAAAGAATATAAAAATAAATATGTTTTTAGAATAAGAAAAGATAAAACATTGATATATTATAAAGGAATTCAAGCATTTATATTAAAAGAAGATAAAAATAAAAACATTGATATTAGTATATCTAAATCAACATTTAAGTGTAATCCGACTGCAATGACTAATTATAATGGTTGTTATAAAAGTGATTTGATATCTTTATGTAAAAATTTATCTATGACAATGACTAATATATCTTTTGAAATTGCAACTAAATACGATGAAATGGAAATGCGCAAATGTTTAGATGATTTCTTTAATTATTGTGATTTGAAATTTCCTAATTTGATAGATAAAGATAGTGTATTAAAAACTTTAGATATTCTTTTTGAAAATTTGAAAATATTTAGTGATTTAAATGATATAAAAGATTATGAAAAAAAACATAAAATATATATGAATTTTAATTATATATTGAATGATATTAAAGATATTATTGATTTACAGTATAATTTTTATAAAAAGATGATTATCAATAATGACACAATAGTAAAAAATAGAATTAAAGGTACTAGTTTTTCGTATACAATTAAAATAGAAAATAATCTTGATGTGCTTATAAATACTATTGAAGATTCAATTGATAATTATAATGGTGCTGATTGTTTAGAAAAAAAGTATCAACAACAATTTATGTTAAATGCTTCTAAATCTAATATTTTTACTAAAGTAGTTATTCCTTTTGAAGAAGAGTATCCACTTATAAATTATCAAAGAAAAGAAAATGATTCATATAAAACAGGAAGAATTGACACTATTTTTTATGTATTTGAAAATAAAGAAATAACTGACATATATTTAATTGAATTAAAAGTAGATGAAAAAGTTATTTTAGGTAATAATGGTGTATTAACTCATTTAGATGATATTCAAGATATTATTGATAGACGTACTGAAAAGCAAAAGAAATTTTTTGATAATTTAATAGAAAATATTAATTATACTAATAGTGTATTAGGGACATTACCATATGATTTTAAATATAGTAAAGATTTAAAAGTTCATTTTTATACTATATGTAGTTTTACAAATAATGATAGTAGGAAAATAGTAAAAGATTTAATGGGAAAATTATCAAATGTTTCAGAAATAAATAAATTATGTGATAGTAAAAAATTACCTGATTGGTGTAAAAAAAATACAATTCTATCTATTGGAAAAGAAATACCTGAAGAATATTATATAAAGTTTTTCTGTGAAAAAAATAATTGGACTATTGATAAGCCAATTAGTAAGGAATTTGATGATATAACAAAGGATATATATAGATAATGAATAAAGCTAAAAAGAATATAGTAATAGTTGGTTTTAAAAACGAAGAAAAAAGATGTGTTAGTTATCCATATATAGAAAACAGCACAGTTCATTATTGTGATACTATTTCTGAAGCAATTAAGTATCAAGGATATATGATAATTATTAATAATATCGAAAATATTAATTTAGTTTCTTTTGATAAGAAATATAGAAAATCATTAAATAAATATGAAAGAATATTAATTTATAATGGAAAATATACTTGGACATATGATAAATGGTCTAGATTTGAAAAAGTAGATAGAGGTATTTTTGATGATTATTCATATCAGCTTGGTGAAGAATGGGATAAATATAAGGTTGATAAAGAAAATGAAATAAGTAAGAAATATAATATTACTAAACAAAATCAATTGGATAGTTTATATAATTATTTAAAAGAATATAAAACAATAAAAACATCTAAAATAGCTAGTGATTTAAATTTAAATGAAAGAACTATTCAAAGATATATGGAAGATATAAATAATATCTATCACAACGTTGGTTATGATTATTCAAATAATGAATGGTATTTTATTTGGTAGTTGAAAATGAATAGAAAATATATAAATACAGGGAATTAACTCTGTATTTTTTGTCGTTTAAAATATTTTGTTTTTTTATATGTTATGTTTTTATTAGAAATGAGGGAAGTATATGAAAAAAATAGAAGTACATTGTAAAACAAAATATAGTATTGATAAAGATTCAACTATTGATATTGAAGCAGTACTATGGAATGCTAAAGAAAATAAAGAGAAAGGGATTATATTTGTTGATAAAGATTCAATTGTAGCTTTTCCTAAAATAGAAAAAGTATATAAAAAACTTTGTGAAAAAGATGAAACTTTTAAACAATTTAAAATAGGATATGGAGTACAGCTAACTACAATTATTAATGATAAAGAATATGGAGTAATTGTGTTAATAAAAAATAATGAGGGATTAGAACAATTATATAAAACCATGTCAGAATATTTAAATAAATATGAAAGAAAAATTCCTATAAATGAGTTAATCAATTTGGATAATTTTCTAATAGGCTTAATATTAAATGAAAAAAATATAAACTTAGATTTATCTATGTTTGATTATTTAGAAGTAAATAATGATATAGATATATCAAATATAAAAGATAAAGAAAAAATAGTTTATTCAAATATACCAAATGCATTATTTGAAGGAGAACTAAAAGCTAAAGAGGTATTATATGTTCATCAAAAGTTAGATAAAGTTCCTAGTTGTAGATTATACAAGGATACAGAAGCTACATTAAAAGATTTTAATAATGAAGAAATAGTTATTACTAATTCAAATATGCTCTTTGACAATTTAGATAATGTAACTATTAATGACGATAAGTTTTATACAACACATGTAGATAATTTTAATGAATTTGAAAATCTAGTTAGAAATACTTTCAAGAAAAAATATAAAAATCCATCTAAAACTACAATTAATAGATTAAATGAAGAATTGAATTTAATAAAAGATTTGGATTATACATATGTCTATATTTTATTAATGATGATAACAAAGTATTGTAAAAAAGAAAACGAATATTATCAATTAGATGGTTATGTTAATAATTCTTTAGTAGCGTATATTTTAGAACTTACAGAAATAGAACCTTTTAATTTACCTTATGAATTATTTTTTAGTGAAATACCTAAAATAGAACTTATTATATCTCCAGAATTTTATAATGAAAAACTGGTTAAGTATATAATGGAAAAATTTGAAAAGGAATTAATAAGATGTAACTATCAATTTAAACTGAAGGATAAATATACTAGAAGAGTTATTAAACATTATGAAATAAAAAAGAAACAAGAATTAGATTCATCTACAAAAGATTATATTTGCAATATTTTAGAAGATATCCCACTATATAAAGAGAGTAGATCACATTTGTTTTATTTGATTCCAAAGGGAAAAGATATTTTTGATTTTACACCTTATGAAAAAGGAACTACATTTTCTAATGATAAATTAAAAGGAACACATTACGATTATCATGATTTAAGAAATAATTTTATTAGTATTCAATTTATATTAAATGAAGATGTTAAAAATATAACTAATTTAATTAATAAAACAAATTTAAAAATAAAATTCTGTAATGATAAAAGAGTATTCAATTTATTTAGAAACACAGAAGAATTTGGATGTAAATTTAATATACTAGATAAATCAACTGGAACATTAAATATAAGATATTTTGGAGACAATGAGTTAGAAAATAAACTTATGAATATTTCAAATATATGGATTCAGGATTTGGAGAAAATTTTAATGGATATAAATCATGGTATTATTAAAGACGATTTATATAATAATTTAAAAATGAGAAATCTTGATGATGTGGTAATCTTTAATGTAATAAACTCTTTAAAAGACAATAATAAATTATTAGTTTCAAAGGCATTTATATTAAATAAAATTAGAATAGCGTATATGCAAATGTATTATAAATTATATCATCCAAAAGAATATTATAATGAAATGTTATCTAATATTGATTATAACTTTATATATGATGGAGTATATAGTTATTCATTTGATAATATAAAGAAGAGATATTTTGAGTTGAAAGAAACAAATAAACTAGATTTAGATTTACAAGAATATGAAGAATTTAAATTATTAGAAATATTAATAGAAATGTATGAAAGAAATATTAAATATTCTATAGCAGATAAAAAAATTATTGTTAATTAAAATGATATAGGAGAAGTAATAATGGAAAAAGAATATGTATTTTTAGATTTAAAAGATTATAAGAAAACCAAATATATAGAATGCATAAAAGTAAATAATGAATGTAAAATCAGCATATTAAAATATGAATATAAAAAAGAAACCATTGCTAATCTAATTAATTTTATAGATAGGACTACTGTAATAGGTTATGACTTATCTAAGTTATTAATAGAGTTATTAACTGATATGTATGAATTAAAAATTTATGATTGTGTTTTTCATTATTATGATATGAAAAACTATAATGAGAATAAAACTCACTATCGTGTATTTCGAGGACTTAATTATAAACTATATTTATTAAATAATGGCTATTATGTTTATGATAAGGGAGTAGATAAAACAGCTAGTTTTTATATCCATAAAAAAGAATTAGAAAAGAATTGCGATTATACGGAAGAAGAATATTTATATTTAAAAAATAATGGAGCTAATTTTATAACTAATATTTTTCATATATCGGATAGTACAATAAAATATACTAATGAATATACAATTTATAGTGATAATAAATTAAGAGATTATAGATATATGATTGATAAAATGAAAGATGCATTAGAGTTTATAAAAAATCATCCTAATTTAAATATAAAAATGGTTTGTATTGGTACTTTAGAAGAATTAAAAGAAAATTATAAAGTGTTAGGTGAAGAAGATTTAGAAATAATTTTAAATTTAATTGTTAAAGAAAAAGAATTGTGGAGCAATTGGTGATATAATAAAAGTAGGTGGTATATTTTGGAAATAAGAATAATAAAAGGAACAAATCAAATAGGTGGATGTATAACAGAAATAACAAGTAAAAATGCAAAAATTTTAATTGATTTCGGAAATGATTTAGAAGATACTAAAGAATCATTTGAATTAGATGGTTTAACATATGGTAAATCAAAATATAATGCTGTATTTATAACTCATTCACATATAGACCATATAGGGATTATAGAAAAAATAAACGAAGATATTCCTGTATATGTTGAAGAAAGTTCTTTGAAAATTTATAATATAACATGCGATTTTTGTGGGGAAGATAAGCTAACCAAAAAAATAAATACATTTAAAATATATGATACTATTGAAATAAATAATATTAAAGTAACGCCATATAGAGTAGACCATTCATCTTATAATTCTTGTATGTTTGTAATAGAATGTGAAGATAAAAAAATTCTACATACAGGAGACTTTAGATTACATGGAAGAAAAAAAGAAGAGACATTAAATAATTTGAAGAGAATAGGTAAGGTAGATATATTAATAACTGAAGGTACATCTTTAAGTAGAAATATCTTAGAATATGAGACTGAAGAAAGATTAGAAAAAGAAGCTTTAGAATATATGAAAAAATATGACCAAGTATTTATAATGCATTCTTCAACCAATATTGATAGAACAATATCTTTTACAAAATCAGCTTTAAAAACAGGTAAGAACTATATTTTAGACTTATTTACTTATTCTTTGAGTAAAGTAGTAAACATGAATATAAAGGTAGATTATAAAAGAATATTTGTATGGAAACCTTTAAGATATTATTTAAAAGATGATAAATTTAAAAGTGAATATATGGATTTTGATACTAGTTCATTCTTTGGAAAAAAATATGCTATGAATGTAAAAGTATCAATGTTAGAAGATATAAAGAAACTAAAAGAGAAAGGTTTAATAACAAATGCTTGCTTAATATATTCAATGTGGGATGGTTATATAGAAAAAGAAGAAAAATTAAGAAATTTTATTGATGAAATAAAAAATATGGGTATAGAATTTAAAAAGCTTCATACTTCAGGACATACAGATATAAATTCTATGATAAAACTAAATAAAATAGTTAGTCCAGATAAAACAATTATTATTCATACAGAAAATAGGAAAAAAGGGAAGAATGTTTTTAATGGTATTGTAGATTTAAATGATAATGAAATTTTTAAATTGTAGGAGGAAAATATATGGAAGAAAAAAGTTTAAAAGAATTAATTGAATCAAAAGATAATATTTCTGAACAATTAAGAGTATTAAGAAAGTACAGAAATAGAGAAGATGTAAGAGAATATGTTGATAATTTATTAAAAAATCAATATGTAACAGATTATGTAAGATACATGATAGATAAATATTATTTTGGAAATAAGGAAGCAATTAAAGCAGAAAAAAATTGTGTAGAGAAGATGTTTAAAGTTGTTTTAAGGTATGATATTAAATAAAAGGAAGTAATGAGTAATTGTAAAGTCCATGAAAATGGGCTTTTTGTGTTATAATTTGTTTAGAATTCAAGAAGAGGATGATAAATAATGTTAAAAAAATATAGAATAAAATGCAAATTATGTGGAGATATACTTCAAACGAAAGGACCAATAAAAAATGAAATTAAGTGTTCATGTGGTAATATATCCATATATAGTGATTATATAGGGTATGGGTATAAAAAACATTTATCTGCGCAAGAATGTTATGAAGATTTGTCTGAACCTATTTCAAAAGAAGAATTAGAAAAATACTTTCAAGAAATAGATAAATAAAAAGAGATTGTAATTAATTTACTACAACCTCTATAATTTTTTTATGAAATTAGATATTTAATTTCTTAATTTCATCAGAAGTAGAACTTAATGTTGCTTCAAAATAACTACCTCTATTAGTTAAAGATGCAAATTTATTGCATGGGATAATTAGTTTTTCGCTATAACTGTCGTTATAAAATACAACGCTTGACTCAACTAAGTATGCAGTAGGTATCATTAAACTTTTTAAATTTCTTTTAATTCTAAGATGAATTAGAAGTCTATTAGATGTAGAATTTAAACTAATCTCAAAATGTGAAAGATCATCTTGATAAAATTTATAATTAGTACTATCGTCCTTAACATCAATATATAAAAAGTGTAAAGATACTTCTTTTTTTAAATCCTCAATGTTCATTTTAGTGTTCTCCTTTCTATTAAATTTAAACAATAAAAACTTTTTATTTTACTGTTTATAATCTTCTATACGATTTAAAATAGATTTTGAAGTAAAATTTAATGAATTTTTTTAAAAAAGTTTAAAATCCACTATATTTTTTATTGTTTATAATAAGAAGTACGAAAATAAATTAAAAAAATCTTAAAAAAACAAAATTTTTTAAAAATAGTGCCTAATTTTAAAATTTATGTGATAATCATCCCGAAGTAAAAGAGGTGTTTAAATGTTAAATCATGTTATTTTAGTTGGGAGATTAGTTGATACTCCAGAAATAAAAAAACTAGAAACAGAAAAAGTAATAACAAATATTACTTTGGCAGTTCCTAGAACATAAAATACAGAGAGATGAAAGGATAATATATGACATAAAAATAATATATGAAGAATAAAAATGGCTAGTGTATTACTTTATTAATTGCATAACAAAGTATAGTTTATAAGGAGATAAATATTATGCAAAATAAAATTTTAAACTACTTTAATAAAGAAGAAGTTAAATTAGTGGAAAGAATAGAAAACTCAATTTTATCTACACGTACCCCAGTGGTATATATAAATAATATAGGAGATGAAATTTGTTTTGGAGAAAAAATTGAAGAAATATATAATTATTGTTATAGAAATAATTATAAAAATATTCGATTTTGTTATAGTGATGAATTTGTATATGATGGTTTTGATTATGAAGATTTATTAGAAGAAATTTCTGATGGTGCTGTAGAACACCTAATACTTTATTCAATAAAAGACATAACAAGATTTGAATCACCATATGAATTACTTTATAAAGCAAAAATAAATAATTGTAAAATAGATGTTATTTATTTCGATGAAGATGAATATTACATTGATGGTGAAATTGATTTATTAAAGTATATAGCTAATATAGAAGAATAATTAATAAAAAAGGCGCTGGTTATTTTATAATCAGTGCCTACCTTCTACTTATATAGTAGAATATCAATGACAGATTATAAAGGAAAAGAAAATGAATTATAAACAAATGGAAGAAATAATTTTAAAACCATGGATAGATACCGATGGGATTATGAAGTTAGCTGAGTGCGGTAAAAATACTGCTATAAAAATACGTACAGATATTGAAAAAAGTATTATTGACAGTGGTCTAAGAGTTCCTATAGCTCGTAAGAAGAAGATTCCTACTAGGTTAGTATTAGAGTATCTTGGTTTAGATACAGATTATATAATTCAGATGGCAAATTATGTGTAGGAGATGGTTATATGGCTGTAAGAGAAGTACCAAAAAATGAGCATACTAAAGATGGAAGAAAGTGGATATATGAAATTCGTTTTGAAGGTAAAAGATATAAATCCAAAAAATTCCTAACAAAGAAAGAAGCATTAGCTGCTGAACGCTTATTTTATGAAGAAAAAGAAAAGATCGGCAACCAAACTATGATGACCTTGGGAGATTTATTTGATGACCATTATAATTATCAGAAAGATAAAGTAAAAATGACTACATTGTCTAACTATGGTAAAAAAATTAAACATTTTAATTCCATAAAAAATATAAAATTAGATAAATTAACTATGAAAGATATAGAGAAATGGAAGCAAGAGATTAATAGTAAAAATTTGGCTACAAGAACTAAAAATGATTTAATGAAATATTTAAAGAGCGCATTAAATTATGGTTCTAAATGGTATGATTTTAATTTTAGTTCTATGTATAACAAGATGACTAATTTTACAGACCCTGATGAAATTCCTAAGGGAATGCAATTTTATACATTTGAGGAATTTAAGAAGTTTATTAGTGTAGAAGAAGATTTGAGGTTTAAAACTCTATTTAAAACATTATATTATTGTGGATTACGTTCTGGAGAATTAAGAGGTCTTACTTGGAATGATGTGAATTTAGAAAGTAAAGAACTATCTGTTAATAAGAATATTACTGTCAATTTAGATGGTAGGAAATATATAGTAACTACACCTAAGACTAAGAGTAGTTATAGAACGATTCCAATGCCTGATGTACTTGTTGATGATTTGATTAAGTTAAGAGAGATGCAAAATAATTATTATGATTTCAATAACAAATGGTATGTGTTTGGGTCTTATGAACCTTTAGTGAAGTCTGCATTACGAGATAGAAAGAATAAAGATTGTAAGTTAGCTGGAGTTAAACAAATTAGAATACACGATTTTAGACATTCTTGTGCTTCGCTACTTATTAATAATGGAGCCAATATAACAATGGTTGCTAGATATTTAGGGCATGCTAAGATAGATGAGACTTTAAACACTTATTCACATATGTTTAAGAATAAGTTAGATGATATAGTAGGAACAATAAATCGATTGAACAATAAATTGAACAATAAGTAGATTTATCGTTCTTTTTTTGTTATAATTTATTCAGATATTTCAGTAATATTTTAGCTTATTTTAGCAGATTGTTTTAGTCGACATTTTAGTCGACTAAATAAGTGAATTTGTGTGATATTTGATGAGTTTAGTTGACATTTAGATTTTCGAAATTCCTTGTAAATAAAGGAAAGTGTTACTAGGTGGAGTTCATAATATCAACCCCCTGAGCCCCTAGAAATAGGGGCATTTTTTATAAAAAAATTTTAAAAACTGGACATTTATATAAAATTATGATATATTATTAGCACATAAGTGATTATGTTATGTAGAAATGCATATACTAATAATGCCTTATGGCAATAAAAAAGCTAGTGATTCCCACTATAAGAGGAACTAAAAAAAGAAGCGATTCCGGCTTTAACAGGACCTTAAAAAAGCGGCGATTCCGGCCATAACAGTGAACTAAAAAAAGAAACTAGAGAGCACACTCTAGTTTTATAATACTTTTTGGTATATAATTATTGAAGGTGATATTATGAAAAAATCTTTAATATTGGTTAAATTAGATACAGAATATTGTAATTATTTAAGAAAATTTGATGATAAAGTTCCTTATAATTACAATGAAAAAGAATTAAGACCATTTGTAGGAGTATTATTTGAAGTAAATAATTGTAAATATTTTGCACCTTTATCTAGTCCTAAATCAAAACATTTAAAATTAAAATCCAAATTAGATTTTTTAAAGATTGATAATGGTAAATTAGGTGCAATTAACTTTAATAATATGTTGCCTGTTACAGAAAATAATATTATTAAATTAGATTTAGATAAAGAATGTTTAACTAAATCAGAAGAAAAATACACAAAATTATTAAAGGAACAAATTTATTGGTTAAATCGTAATGATGAAAAGTTATATGGCAGATCTAAAAAATTATATGATAAATATATAAGTGGTACATTAGATTCAAACATTGCTAAAAGATGTTGTAATTTTAAATTATTAGAAGAAAAATGTAATGATTATAATAATGTAGCAGTATGAGATTATCAAGTCTAAACATTAAAAATAGAAAAAATTGTTTTATTAGTTTTTTTTAAATTATCATAAAACTCCTATAAAAGGAATATTTTATGTATAATATTGACTCCCCCAGCTAACAATAATGTTATTATTGTATTGAAAGTAGATATAATATGTATAAAATAAACAGTTTTTCAAAAGAAACTAATATATCTGTTCAAACGTAAAAACAATTTATATTATGATTATAAAAATAATCCTAATATTGATTTAAGTTTTAATGGTTTTCATTATATAGAAGAATGTATAAAAAATAATATTCCTATTAATGAAACAAAATTAAGTAAAATGGAATTGCTAAAAAAGGCAAAGGAAAATAAATTTATTATCTTATGCGTAGAATCATCAGTATTTAATAACATAAATATGAATGGGGGTCATTTTATAGTTTTAAATGGAATAGATAATAATAAAATAAGAATAATAAATCCTACAAAAAGCAAATATGAATATAAATTAGAAAATGCTGAAAATATTATTAAATATTGTGAAAACTATGGTTCTTGGAGAATATTAATTAAGGAGGATAACAATGATCAAAGTTATTGCATTTGATTTGGTTGGAGTTTTAGTTACAGAAAGAGATATTGACTTAACGCCAGAAGAAGATAAATTAGAAAGAATGTTTGGAAGTAATATTAATGATTCTGATTATTTAATGGAAGCAAGAAAACTAATTGATAAAGATTCAATTTTAATGAGAACGACCGAAGAATTAATTGATAAATTATATAAAGTAAAAGATGATAATTTATTTGAAAAAATAAAGAGAAAATATAATAATGTAAAGATTATTATAGCAACTAATCATGTATCATTTGTTAGAAATTTTATAGGAGAAAATTTAGGGGTTGATTATTTAGATGATGTTTTAATTTCTGCCGAAATTCATAAAGTTAAACCTAATTCAGATTTTTATAATCATATTTTAGATAAATTTGATTTAAAACCTGAAGAATTATTATTTATAGATGACAATATTGATAATATAGATGGTGCAAAAAGGTTAGGTATAAATACTATTAAAGTAAATAAGGGCACAGATCTATATAGTGAAATAATAAAATTTTTAGATTATAATTCCAAATAAAAAATTTAGCAAGCAAAATTAATACTTGCTAGATTTTTTTTAAGAACAGCTATAGCTATAATTAAATATTAACAAATAAAAATATATTATTTATTAATATTTATGATAATAAGTTATATAAAAAATTTTTAGAAAAGAAGATTTTTATCTATAATATTGACTCTCTACCTAACTATAGTGTTATTATTGCATTGAAAGGAGAAATGAAATGTATAAAATAAATGATTTTTCAAAAGAAACTAATATATCTATTCAAACGTTAAGGTATTACGATAAAATTAATTTGTTTAAACCTTCTTATGTTGATTTTTTTACTGGATATAGGTATTATCAAGAAAATCAAATATATAAAGTTAAATTAATTATGGAACTTAAAGATATAGGTTTATCGTTAGAAAAAATTAAACTTTATTTAGAAACTTATAATAATAATATATTGTTAGATTATAAAGAGGAGATGAAAAATAAAATGGATAAAATAGATGAATTATTAAATAAAAAGGATAAATATACAATTAAACAATATGATTATAAAAAATATGTTGAGATTAATGGATTAAGACAGGCAGATTGTTGTCAAGCGCTTGAAGTAAGAGATAATAATGCTACTTACTATATAATAGAAAAAAATAGTAAATTTTTTGATGATTTTGTTATATATACTGATGAAAAATGGATAACTATTAATAAAAGATATTTTAATGATGAAATACTAATTAAAACAATATTTGATTATATTAAAAATGAAGTGGGATATGATTATGTGTTAATTTATGTTCCTAAAGAAGAAAGTGTAAATATACCTAAAGAATATAAAATTGAAACATCAGTTATTAACCAAAAGCAATGGTTTTATGATAAAATAAAGATATATTTGTAAAAATATAATGGTGAATAGCTATGAGTAAAATTATTGTTTTAATTTTAATATTGATTTTAGTATTTTTAATTATTAAAAATATTGATAAAGAAAAAATAAATAATGATATAGAAAATGAGGAATATAGTAATATGAAAATAAAGTTAGAAATTAATAATTATGAATTAAATGCAACACTAGTAGATAATTCATCTACACAAGCATTAATTGAAAAATTAAAAGAAAGTGATATAACAATTAATATGAATGATTATGGTAATATGGAAAAGGTAGGACAATTAGATTTTTCTTTACCACGAAATGATCAAAATATTACAACTAAATCTGGTGATTTAATTTTATATCAAGGTAATAATTTTGTTATTTATTATGATACTAATAATTGGAGTCTTACTAAATTAGGCAAAATAGATAATATTGATAAACAACAATTAAAAAATATTTTAGGTAGTGGTAGTGTAGTTGTAACGTTATCATTAGATGAATAATACTGTGGAAAATTTTTAAATATGCACATAACCTTTATTTAAAGATACTATTTTAAATCAATATAATATAGCTTTTCTTTAGTTAAATTTTCTATAAATTTAGCGCCAAATTTTTCATAATAATTAATTAAATTAGTTTTTAAATATAATTTTTTATAACCTAATCTTTTAGCTTCTTCTATTATTGCATTATTTAATATTTTAGAATATCCTTTATTGCGATATTCTTTTTTTACATACATTGTAGCATACCAAGGAGTTAAATCAGTTCTTTCATCTCCGTCAGTTTTAAATAATGATATAAATCCGATTAATTTATTATCTACTAATCCAATTACGGATATTACTTTGTCATTTGTTAAAATGTCTTTTCTTTTTTTATTAATGTATTGTTCCATTTGTGCTTTTGTTTTTGGAGTTCCCCATTCTTTTGAACATAATTCTACATATTCTTTTAAATATTTTTCATTTTCTTTTAAATTGATTAGTTGCATATATTATCTCCTTTTATATCAAAATTATATCATATTTTAATTATGTAAATAAAAATAAAGATTATTTTGTTTGACAAATTGAATTACACAAGATATAATTTCATTAGGCTTAATAAATATTGTGATTATTTATTTTATATAAAAAAGGAGAAAATAATATGAATACAATTTCATTAAAATTAAACACTTGGGTTTATGATGAATTGATAGATTATTTGAAATCTATAAATGGTATTGAAAATGTAGAAATATCCAATGATATTACTATTTACTATGATAATATATCATTAAAAGTAATTATTAAAGAAATATATTTGTTTTTAAATATATTAAATATTCCTTCTATTTTATCTTTTGATAAGCATTTAAATAATAATTTAAAAGAATATAAAATTGTAATAAAGAATTTATGTTGTGAACATTGTCTTATGTCTGATATAGAATATTTATTATATATAAATGGTATTAATAGTGCTTATTCAAATTATGATTTTGATGATAAAGATGAAGTTGAAATATATATTACTTATGATAGTTTAATTATTTCTAAAGAAGAATTAGACAAATTAAATAAAGAATTTAATAGTTAAAGGATGGTAATAATATGGTGTCAATGACAAAAGAAACAATGGTTCAATATTTAAAAGATTATGCTTATATTCAAAATTTTGTTATAAAAAATCGTAAAAATAGTATTTATGAAGAATTTATTAAATATATGATTTTAAGTGGTAGAAATGAAGATGCAACAAGAGACTATTATGATAAGATGCAAAGAGTATATGCTAATTATATATATTTGAAATATTTTTCGTTTTTAGAAGATTTCCTACTTAATAAAGATGATTATTTGAGTAATAATGATTTAAATGGATTAGAAAATAATTGTACATTTTTTACTAATCCAAAGGGAATAACCAATAAAAGAATTGTTCAATTGATTAGAGATGCTTTCAATCATAATGATGATCAAGATTTTGAAAAGTTTAAGATGTCAGTAAATGGAAGATATTTTCAAATTGAATTTAAAGATATAAGGACGAACAAAGAAATAGAAAAAAACATCCCTGTTAAGCCATTTATAATGAAGTTTAATGTTGAATATTTAATTAATGTTTATAATGTTATAACAAATAAAAGACAAAATCTATTGTTTGTTAGTTTTGATATACCAGAAGATTTTAATGTATATAGTGATGATTTAGATTCTGAATTAGACAAAATTATTATTGTACACTATTATTTTAAAAATAAATTGCCAAAAGAAGTAATTGATAAATTTAATGATTTTTCAAAAACAAAAGGATATACTAATGAAGAATTATTAGAAAGAAGTAAACAAATGCATGAATATGCAAAATCTTTAGGTGATTGTGTTGAATATCGTTTGACGCATGAACAAAAAAATAAAATTAAAAGTTTAATTACGAGATATAAAAAATATTATCCGGATTTGTTAAAGCAAGATATAAATACCGTAATGTTCTATTTTTTATATAAAGAAATACCTATACCAGCATTAAAAAATCGATTAATTGATAATCAAATTATATTATTAAGTTATTATATGGATTGGAATTTGAGTTTAGAAGAAATACTTAATAGAGTAGTTAGAATTGTTAATGAAGAAGAAATACCTGAGTATTATGATGAAATTGATAGAACTATTCATGAAGGAATAAATAGTAAAAATAAAGTTTTTCAAATGAGATTATTTAAAGATATGTTAGATGGTGAATTTATTCAAGTTTTTCCACTTGTAATGTACATAGATGCCGTTATAACACATTGTTGTATTGATGAAGAAATATGCATTGATAATGTGACATATTCTAAGAGAAAAATTAGAAATTGCTTAGTACATGGAAGATGGTATATTTCTGCAAATAATGAAATTGTTATGTTTGATGCTGACCCAAGAAATGTTAATGATTATAAATTAGAATATATAGGAAAAATAAGTGTTGATTCTTTTGTTGATTGGGCTAACAATTATATGAAAAGTTATGGAAAAGAAAATAAAAAAAATAAAATGTGATAATTTATAATAAAAATTTTAGTCCAAATTTAATTTTAGAAGCTATATGTTATTATAATAAAAAACATTTTGATGATGAATTTTACAATTATGAGATAAAAAAGACTTTATAATTATTTAAGAAAACTAAATTTAAAAGTATTTAGTTTTTGTATAATTGTCAATGATGTGAAACAAAATTTTCAATAAAAATTAATTCAATAATTGAGTTAATTTTTTTTGTTAG
>CALVSQ010000025.1 GCA_944359085.1 uncultured Bacilli bacterium
AACAAAAGAAATAAAAGGAAGAATAATAAATGCTACAATAAGTAAAGAAATAAATAGATACTATGTATCAGTACTATATGAACAAGAAAAAGAAGAAAAAAATATAATACCAAAAACAATAGTTGGAATAGATTTAGGAGTAAAAGATTTAGTAATAACAAGTTATGGCGAAAAATATGAAAATAAAAAATATATCACCAAATATGAAAATAAAATAAAAAACTTACAAAAATGGTTAAGTAAAAAAGAAAAAGGAAGTAAAAATTATTATAAAATAAAAAACAAAATAAAAGAAACATATAAAAAATTAAAAAATGCACGAAAATATATAATACATAAAATAACAAAAGAAATAGTGAATAATAGCGACTTAATAATAACCGAAACTCTACAAATAAAAAAACTAATTGAAAAAAAAGAAATGTCCAAATATATTTGTGATGCAGGTCTAAGCGAAATAATAAGACAACTAGAATATAAAAGTAAATTGCAGGATAAACATTTCTATCAAATAAATACATATTATCCAAGCAGTCAAATTTGTAGTCATTGCAATATTAAAAATAAAGAAATGAAAGACTTAAGCAAAAGAAAATGGACTTGTTTTAATTGCAAAAATGAAAATGACCGAGACATCAATGCTGCAATAAATATAATGTGGGAAGGGTTAACAAATAATATGAAGTTATTCGCATAGAACAAACATCAAAAAATTTCACTGCAAAAAAAGTAAAAAATAACCAAGTACGGTAGCGACTATCGGAAATTAGTCTCTGGAGGAAAAAGCAAAAGCCACCGAAGAAGGAGAAATATCTAATCGTGAGATTAGATGCAGTCAAATTTATTTGACTTTTGTTCATTATATAATAAAAAAATACCTAAATAGGTATTATGCAGCTTTATTTAATGTTCTTAATTCTCTAGCACTCATTCTTACTGTTTGACCATTATCTAAAGTTACTTTTTGTAAATTTGGTTTTCTTGAATGTTTAGTTGCTTTACAAGAATGAGATCTTAAATTACCACTTAAAGGTTTTTTACTTGTTATTTTTTTAGCCATGATATTCCTCCTTGTTTTCTTCGCTATTACATTTTACTATATTCTTTTAAATAAGTCAAATATTTCTTTAAAAAATATGCAAAATATAGTAAAATAGTTATAGGAGTTGATAGCATGGGACCACTTTATATAAAAACAGATAATAGTTTATTAAGTAGTTTAATTAAAATAAATGATTTAATTAAATATGCTAAAGAAAATAATATAAATACCTTAGCTATCACGGATGATTCAATGTATGGTTGTATTGAATTTTATATAAAATGTAGGGAAAATAACATTAAGCCGATAATTGGTTTAGAAATAAATAATGTTGTTTTATATGCTATCAATTATAATGGGTATAAAAATTTAATAAAATTAAGTACGATTAAATCAAAAGAAGAAGTCAATATTAATATATTAAGAAAATATAGTGATGATTTAATTTGTATAGTTCCATATCATAATTTAAATAATTATGATGATTATAAGTTTTATAAATATTTATATAAGGGATATACTAATTTAGATGAAAAAAATAGTATTGATGGTAAAAAAGTATATTTAAATGAAGTTTTATATTTAAAGGAAAAAGATAAAGATTATTTAAAATATTTATATGCCATTAAAAAAGGTGTAACTGTTAATGAAATAAATATAAATAAACATGATAATTATTTATTAAGTTATCAAATGTATCAAGATGAAATAAACGAAGAAATAATAGAGTTGTGTAATTTAGAATTACCTTTACATCAAGATTTATTGCCTATTTATGAATGTCCAGATAATTTAGATAGTTTTAGTTATTTAAAACAATTAGTTATTATTGGTTTAAAAAATATATTTGGTGATAAGGTAAATAAAATATATTTAGATAGATTAAAATATGAATTAAATATAATAAATAAAATGGGATTTTGTAATTATTTTTTAGTTGTATGGGATTATGTTAAATATGCTAAAGAACATGATATATTAGTAGGTCCTGGAAGAGGTAGTGCAGCTGGATCTTTAGTGTCATATTGTTTGGGAATAACTACTATTGACCCAATTAAATATAATTTATTATTTGAAAGATTTTTAAATCCTGAAAGAATTAGTATGCCTGATATTGATATTGATTTTGAATATACTAAAAGGGATGAAGTATTAAAATATTGTATTAATAAATACGGAATAAAAAAAGTGGCGCCTATTATTACTTTTGGTACTTTAGGAAGTAAACAAGTTATAAGAGATGTTGGCAAATGTTTGAATATGGATAATAAATTAGTTGATTTTATTGCTAAAAAAATAGATTCAAAATTAAGTTTATATGATAATTTAGAAAAAGTAAAACAATTTTTAAATACTAATGAATTAAAAAAATTATATAAAATATCTTTAAAGTTAGAAGGATTAAAAAGACATACTTCTATTCATGCAGCTGGTGTTGTTATATCTAAATATGATTTAGATGAAATTATTCCTTTAAGTTATCACGATAATTATTATATAACTGGTTATTCAATGGAATATCTAGAGACAATTGGATTATTAAAAATGGACTTTTTAGCTTTAAAAAATTTAACTTTATTAAATAATGTTTTAAAAGAAGTTAATTTAAAATTAGAAGATATTCCGTTAAATGATAAGAAAACAATTGAAATATTTACTAATGTTGATACTATAGGAATATTTCAATTTGAGTCTAGTGGAATGATTAATTTTTTAAGAAAGTTTAAAATTAATAGTTTTGATGATATAGTTGCTGCTATTGCATTATTTAGGCCAGGTCCTATGAATAACATAGATACATATATTGAAAGAAAAAACGATAAAAAATATGAAATAATTGATAGTTTAAAACCGGTATTAAGTTCAACATATGGTATAATTGTTTACCAAGAACAAATAATGCAGATAGCTAATATAATGGCAAATTATTCTTTAGCTGAAGCTGATTTATTAAGAAAAGCGATGAGTAAAAAGAAAGAAGAAGTATTATTAAAAGAAAAGGATAAATTTATTAATCAAAGTGTTTTAAATGGATATAATAAAGATATAGCTACTAATATATATAATTTAATACTTAAATTTGCTTCTTATGGATTCAATAAAGCTCATTCAGTATCTTATGCGATGATAGCTTATAAAATGGCTTATTTAAAAGCTCATTATTATAATGTTTTTATGAAAAATTTATTATCCATGGTGATAGGTAGTGAAATAAAAACAAGAGAATATATAAATATATGTAAATTAAATATTTTAAAACCTGATATTAATATTAGTGATATGGATTATATTATTTATAATGACAGTATAGTTTATCCTTTAACTAATATTAAAAATGTTGGTAATATTAATGCATCTTTAATAATAGAAGAAAGAAAAAAAGGAATTTTTAAAGATATCTTTGATTTTATTTCAAGATGTAAAAGTATAAATAAAAATGTATTAGAAAGTTTAAATAAAGCTGGTTGTTTTGAAAATTTTATTAATCAAAAAACATTTGATGATAATATAGAAATATTATTAAATTACAGTGAATTAGGTGGCTTATTAGAAGATAGTTTAAAACCTGAATTAATAAGTATGAAAGAATATTCTAAACAAGAATTAATGAATAGGGAAATTGAAGTGTTTGGAACTTATTTAAGTGAACATCCAATAACTAGTTTAAAAAGTAAAATAAATGTCGTAAATTTAATTGATATTGAAAAATATTTTAATAAAAATATAAGAGTTTTAATGTATGTTGAACAGATAAAAAAAATAAAAACTAAAAATAATAAAGATATGTATTTTATTGTTGGTAGTGATGAAACAAAAAATTGTGAATTTGTTTTGTTTCCAAATGAATTTTATGATATAATAATAGGTAGTGTATATATCGTAGAAGGTAAAGTTGAAAAAAGATATGATGAATATCAAATAATAATAAATAGAATAAAGAAGGTGGACTATGAAAAATAAAGGATTTACTTTAGCTGAATTATTAGGGGTTATAACTATTTTGGCTATAATAGCTTTAATAACAACCGTAACTATTACTAATAGTATGAAAAATAGTAAAGAAAAATTATATGATATTCAAATTGATAATATTATTGTTGGAGCTAAAACGTGGGCAAGTAGTAATGTGTTTAGTTTACCAGAAAATGAAGGAGAATATATTACTATAACATTAGGCCAATTAAAAGAAAGTGGTTTTGTTGAAAATGATATTACTGATCCTATTAATAATGAACCATTTGATAATAATATGCAAATAATGATAACAAAGGTCGGAAACACTTATAAATATGAAATAGTTGAATAATATTTAAAGAGGTGAAATGTATGGATATATTAGGAATAATAATATTAATTTTTGTAGGATTTGGAGCAGTTTTAGGTTTTAAAAGAGGTTTTACTAAAGAATTAGTTGAAGCTTTAGGATTTATAGTTATAATTATTTTAGCTTATTTTTTAAAAAATCCTTTATCAGTAATTTTATATGAATATTTACCTTTTTTCAAAATAGGAATATTAAGAAATGTTGAAGTATTAAATATTTTAGTTTATGAAACAATTGCTTTTATTTTATGCTTATTAATTTTAGGAATATTATTAAGAGTAATTTTAGTTGTATCATCAGTTTTTGAAAAAATATTAAATGCAACAATAATTTTAGGAATTCCTTCTAAAATTTTAGGAGCAATAGTTGGTATAATTCATCATTATATAATTGCATTTGTTGTAGTTTATATTTTAGCCTTATTTTTCTTTGATTTAGATTTTGTAAAAAACTCTAATTTTGCAAATAAAGTATTAAATAATACACCTATTTTATCAAGCTTATTTGATAAAAGTATTGGTATAGTTGATGATTTTAAAGATTTAAAAGATAAATATAGTGATAAAACAATTAGTGAAAATGAATTTAATTATCAAGCAATTGAATTATTCTTAAAATATGATGTTATTACACCAACATCTTTACAAAAATTATTTGATAATGGAAAAATAGAAAAGTTTGATGGTTATGATAAATTAATAGAAAAATATAAAGGAGAAGATTAAAATGGAAATTAAAAGTGAACAAGAATTTAAAGATATTATAAATAGTGATTATGCATTAATTGATTTTTTTGCAACTTGGTGTGGACCTTGTAAAATGATGGGACCAATATTAGAAAATGTCGCATCTAATAGGGATTCAATTAAAATAGCTAAAGTTGATGTTGATAAATTTGAATCTTTAGCGCGTACTTATGGAGTTATGTCTATTCCAACTCTTATTTTATTTAAAAATGGGCAAGCTGTTGCTACTAAAGTAGGTTTTACAGCTGAACCATTATTAAATGAATGGATAGACAGTAATAGATAATGCAAAGATATTTTTCAGATTTAAAAAAAGATAATTGTTTAGAATTAAAAAAAGAAGATTTATATCATATCAAAACTGTTATGCGTATGAAAGAAGATTTAATTGAAGTAGTTTATCAAAATAAATTACATATTTGTAAATTAGATAAAGATTATAATGCTTTAATAGTTGAAGTAAAAGATGATATAAACAATAAAAAAATAAGGTATACTTTATGTATACCATTATTACAGGAACAAAAAATGTCTTTTGTTTTACAAAAGGCAACAGAATTAGGAGTAGATGAAATAATTCCAGTTTTAACTACAAGAAGCATTGTTAAAATAAATGATAAAGAAGATAAAAAAATAGAAAGATGGAACAAAATTTGTAAAGAAGCTAGTGAACAATCTAAAAGATTAGATATACCAGTTATTAAAAAAATAACTAAAATAGAAGATTTAAAATTAGACGGATTAAAGTTATTATGTAGTACTCAAGAAAAAGAAAATACATTAAAAAATGTATTAAAAAATTCTTCTAATTATGATAAAATAATTATGATTGTTGGTCCAGAAGGTGGCTTAACTAATGAAGAAGAAATTAAATTAAAAGAATTAGATTTTGTTCCTATTACTTTAGGTAAAAATATAATGCGAGTTGAAACTGTACCAATTTATTTATTAAGTGTTTTGAATTATGAGATGGAGTGATTGTTATGGATATAATTATAGATCATATATTAGAATATAAATATGTTTATATAATTTTAATATCAGTTTTGTTATTAGTATCAATTTTATTAATTATTTTTAAACCAAAAAAGGTAAAACCAATTGAAGTTACAATTGATGATGAACCAACAGAAAAAACTGAAATAGAAAAAGTTATTGAAGCTTTAGAAGAAAATAAAAATGAGCGTTTAATGACTTCATTTGAAGAAGAACAGGAAGCAAATGCAATAATAAGTTATCAAGAATTAGTAAAAGCAGTTGAAGAAAAGAGATTACATCTAGAACCTAAAAAAACTGATGAAAAATTAAGTTCAGTTGTTGAAGAAATTATGGAACCTACTGTTTTAGAAGATGAAGCTAATGTAGAAGAAACTGTTGAACCAGTTTTAGAAATAGAAGAACCTCTAGTACAACCAGAGAAGAGTCATCCAAAGTTTAAAAATAGTGAATTTATATCACCAATCTTTGGTAAAGATAATAATAATGATAAATTTTTAAAAGATTTGAAAGATTTTAGAAATAATTTATGAAATATTATATAATTAATTTAGGTTGTAAAGTAAATGCTTACGAATCAAAAGTTATGAGTGATTTACTTGATAATGAAGGTTATTTAAAAGGAAGTATTGATGAATCTGATATTTATATCGTTAATACTTGTTTTGTTACTAATGTAGCTGAACATAAATCTTTTCAAATGATTAGAAAAGTAGTTAAGAAAAATCCTAAATTAGTAATTGTTTGTGGTTGTTTGCCTCAAATGAAAAGCGATGAAGTGTTAGCTATTGATGGTGTAGATATTGTATTAGGTAATAAAGATAAATCAAAAATAATTGAGTATATTAATAATTACAAAGAAAAAATAAGTAAAATTTATGATTTATCTAATACTGAATTTGAAGATATGCAATTAAATAATTTTAATAAAACAAGAGCATTTGTTAAAATTCAAGATGGTTGCAATAATTTTTGTTCATATTGTATAATTCCTTATACTAGAGGAAATGTAAGAAGTAAAAGAAAAGAAGATGTAATAAATGAAATAACAAATTTAATTAATTATGGTCATAAAGAAGTTGTATTAACTGGTATTCATACTGGAAATTATCACGATAATGATTATGATTTTGCCGATCTTTTAAATGATGTAGTAAAAATAAAAGGATTAAAACGATTAAGAATTTCTTCTATTGAAATAACAGAAATAAACGAAAGAGTAATTGATGTAATTAAAAATAATGATATTTTAGTAGATCATATGCATATACCATTACAATCAGGGTCTAATGAAATATTAAAATTAATGAATAGAAAATATGATATTAATTATTTTATTAATAAAACAAATGAATTAAGAAGTATTAGACCTGATATTTCTATTACAACAGATGTTATTGTTGGTTTCCCATTTGAAACAGAAGAATTGTTTGAGGAAACAATTAATAATATTAAAAAAATTAATTTTTCTAAATTACATGTTTTTCCTTATTCTAGAAGAGAAGGAACTAAAGCTGATTTAATGGATAATCAAGTAGATGATGTTACTAAAAAGAATAGAGCTCATGTTTTAATAGAATTATCTAAAGAATTAGAATTAAATTATATGAATAAATTTATTGGTAAAGAAATAGAATTTATTTCAGAAACATATAAAGATGGTTATTTATATGGTCATACTGGTAATTATTTGGCAATCAAAACAAAAGGAAATAAAGAATTAATAAATAATATTGTAAAAGTAAAAATAGAGAAAATTGAATATCCATACTGTGTTTCTAGTTTGATATAAAAAGGGTGATTATTTATGGTTTTAGAAAGGGTAAATTTAAAAGGTATTAGTCCTAATTTTAGTTTTAAAAAATTTTATGTAGGTATTACTGAAGATACTGGAGCAGTTTTAGTATCTACTGATTACTTATTTAAAACTTCATTTTTAAAACCATATAGTCCTAAATTTTATGCTAAAAAAGCATATCAAAATATTAAGCAAGATAAAGATAGATTTATATCATTAAATAAAGCTGATGCATTTGCTCAAACTAGAGAAAAATTTATTAAAAATTTAGCAGAATGGGAAACTCCAAGTGATGTTGATAATATGTTTACTGAAACTAGTAATATTCATCAAGGCGCTAGTGAAAAAGCCAATAGTTTATCTAGTGGTGGCAAAAGATTATCTTTAAATAATGGTATTTTTAAATCTAATGACGATTATACTTTGAATTGATAGATTTTTCTATCTTTTTTTGATATAATTTTAAAAGGTGAATTGTATGACATATATAAAAGGAAATTATCGTAAATCTATTTTCACATCAGACAAAGGATATGTTATTGGTTTATTTAAAATAAAAGAAACTGATAATGAAGAATTAAAAATTTATGTTAATAAAATAATAACATTTACTGGTTATTTTCACGAATTAAATTTAGATGATATGTATATTTTTAAAGGTGATGTAGTAGATCATCCTAAATATGGATTACAATTTAATGTTTTAGAATATGAACGACTAAAACCAGAAGATGAAGATGGATTAGTAGCTTTTTTATCAAGTGATTTATTTAAAGGGGTAGGAGAGAAACTAGCTAAATCAATAGTTGATACATTAGGTAAAAATGTTTTAGAAGAAATATTAAAAGATGAATCATGTTTATTATTAGTTCCTAAAATGACGAGTAAAAAAGCTCATACAATTTATGAAACATTAATGAAATATGAAGAAAGTCACCAAATAATAGTTTATTTAACTGAATTGGGTTTTAATATGAAAGATGCATTAGATATATATAATACTTATAAAAGTGAAACTATAATTCATATTGAACACAACCCATATTGTTTAACTGATTTTATATCATTTTTAAAAGTTGATGAAATTGCTTTAAAATTAAATGTTAATGAAGCTGATGAAAGAAGAATTAAGGCTTGTATTATTTATATGATGAATAAATTATTGTTCACTAACAGCGATACTTATTTAGAATATGATGAAATATTAGAAAGTGTTTTTAATTATTTAAAAATTGATTTAAATGTTGATGATTTTGATTTATATTTAGAAGAATTAATTAATGAAAATAAAATTATTTTATTAGACGATAAATATTATTTAAAAGAAATGTATGATTCAGAAATTAATATTACAAATACAATTAAATATTTAGAAAATAAAAAAACAGATAAATTATTTTTGGATAATAGAATAGAAGAGTTAGAAAAAGTTAATAATATTAAATATAATGATAAACAAAAAGAAGCTATAAAAAAATCATTAGAAAATAATATAGCGATTATAACTGGTGGTCCAGGAACAGGTAAAACTACTATTATTAAAGCAATATGTGAATTATACCAAAATATATTCAAATTATCTTATGAAGAATTAACTAATAGAATTGCCTTATTAGCTCCAACCGGACGGGCAAGTAAAAGAATGAGTGAATCTACTAATTTACCTGCTAGTACAATTCATAGATTTTTAAAATGGAATAAAGAAACAAATGAATTTTTAGTTAATGAATATAATAAAAATAATCATCACTTAATTATAATTGATGAAGTTAGTATGATTGATTTAAATTTGTTAGATAGTTTATTTAAAGGCTTAACTAAAAATATTAAATTAGTATTAGTAGGTGATCATCACCAATTACCCTCAGTTGGTCCTGGCAATATTTTAAAGGATTTAATTGAAAGTGATTTGATAGATACTATTTATTTAGATACATTATATAGACAAGATGAAAATTCTTATATAACTACTTTAGCACATGAAATAAAAAATAATAATTTAAGTGAATCTTTCTTAGAAACAAAAAGTGATTATATATTTTTAAAATGTCATTCAATTAAAGATAATTTAAAAAATTTATGTTTACAATTAATTAAAAAAGGTTATGATTATAAAAGAGTTCAAATAATGGCTCCAATGTATGCAGGAGTTAATGGAATTGATAATTTAAATAAAGAATTACAAAATATCTTTAATCCAAAAACTAAACAAAACGAAATTAAATATGGTGATGTCGTTTATAGGGAAAATGATAAAGTATTACAATTAGTAAATTTACCTGAAGAAAATATTTATAATGGCGATATTGGCATCATCAAAAATATTGTTAAAATTGAAAATAAAACATTTATTTATATTGATTTTGATGGTAATTTGGTTAAATATGAAACAAAGGATTTAAACAAAATAACTCATGGATTTATTATATCAATTCATAAATCACAAGGTAGTGAATTTGAAGTAGTTATTATGCCTATTTGTAATAGTTATAAAAGGATGCTTTATAAAAAATTAATTTATACAGGAATTACAAGAGCTAAGAAAAAATTAATTTTAATTGGTGAACCAGATGCATTTTTATATGCAATAAATAATAGTAATGAAAAGGAAAGAAAAACTAATTTATTGGAACAATTAAAGAATAATATTTTAAATAAAGGTTAGAATAATAATGTATGTTTATACATACCTTCGTTTTTTCTAATAAAGAGGTGATTTATATGAAGAATGTCGCAAAAAGTATGATGTTAATAGGTATTGGTGTAGGTGCTACTCTTATGTATCAAAAATATAGTAAGCCAATGATGAAAGAAATGGAAAAAATTGCTAATAAAACAATGAAAAAAATGAACAAAGAATTAGAAGAAATGATGTAATTTAAAACTCTCTAGAAAGAGAGTTTTTATTGTTTACTTTAAATTAATTATATGCTATAATTATTTTGGAATACTTAATGAGGTACTATTCCTTTCGCTTAATGTGAAAGGAGGTTGATATAATGAAACAAACAGAAAAATGTCTTTTTCTAATCATTATTCTCCTTATTATCATAATTTTAATTATGCTAATAAAAATAGTACCAACTGTATAAGTCGGTACTAAAACCATAAAAAACTAGGAATAGTACCTAAAAAACGCATTAGGTATTCCTTTTTATTATATGAGAATTTCTCATCTATATACATTATAACATATTTATTTATAATAAACAAGAGATTTTTTTCGATAAATTTGGTTGTAAAGTAAAATTTATGATATAATATGACAACAAAAAAGAGGTAATATTATGAAAACATTAGTTGTAAAGGGAAATATAGAAGAATTTTATTTAGCAGATATAAAAGATAAAGATGTAGATACCCTTATTTTAGAAGAAGGGGTAGAAAGAATAGTTTTTTTAAATAGTGAACATTTAAAAATTAAAAGATTATTTTTATCTAAAAGTATGAAAAGTGTTGAAGCATGGTGTGGTGAAGTACATACAATTGAAAACTTAATTCTTTATAATAATGATATGAAAATTTATTTGCGTGATTATATAAATGTTAAAACAATTACAGTTATAGATGGTGATTATAAATTTGTTCAAAAAATATTTAAAGAATGCAAAGCAAATTTGAAAACAATTGTTATTGTAAATACCAATCTTAGTAATTTTGAAAGAAAAATAATTGATAAAATATGTAAATCGAATAATGTCATAGTTCAATTTTTTGATAGTATTGATCAAATAGACTTAAAACAAGTAGAAAATACAAATGATATTGTTCAAAATTTGATAAATAAAATTAAAAGTATGATAGTATCATTAGATGATGATTTTCAAAAAATAATAAATGACAAAATAAATTCTTTAATTGAAGAATATCAAAAAAAATTAACAGATCCAGAATTTAAATTAAATGATTCTTCATTCAATCTAACAACGGAAGATAATTCACCTAAAACTTTAAAAAATAATTTGATATTCGCATTAGAAACAATTATCCAAAATTTAAATATTAAAAGTAAAGTATTAGTATTTTCAAAAAAATTTAAAAATTATGAAATGATTTTAAATAATAATAAAATTGACAATACAGTTGAAGATGAAAATGCAAAGAAAATTAGAACAATTATTAATTTATCTAATTTCTTTTGTGAATCAAAAATAAAAGAACAATTATTAAAATTATTTAAAGAAACTCAAATAATGATATTAGATAATTTAAAAGATGAAAATGTAATAAAATTAACGTTAGAACCCCAAGATGCAGAAAAATTTTTTGAAAACAAATTAGATATATTATTTGAAGAAATTAATATATTAAATGATAGATTGTCATCATACTTAAATTTATTAAAAGCATTACAAGGTTATCAAAATGATTTAAATTTATCAATTGAATTAAGACAATTAGAACAATTATTTTCAAATTTGATGGGAAAATCAAACGATGAATTAGGTAATTTATATAAAAATTTAAGAGATAAATATATTAATATAACAAATGATATGATTTCAAAGTTAAAAAATGCTGAAGAAGTTATTTCCGCAAAAGAAATAGAAATTAATTTTCGTAAAGAATTGCAACCTATTTTAAAAGAAATTCAACAAAAATTAACAAACATGTTAAAGAATCAAAAAATATATCATCAACTTTCAAGTGATAACCAAAAAGATGAAAATGGAGCTATAATTGATTTAGTAAAAGAAATAAAAAAATTATCAGATAATAGCTTGCTAACTCCTACTATGAGATATACGATAATTGATAAATTAAGTCATATTTTAATTCATTGGCAAAATATTTTATTAAATGATAATATCAGTGAAATAGTAAAAAAATTTGATAATAAAACAGGCTTAACAAGTGAAAACCTGATAATTGAAGTTGAAATATTGAAAGAATTATATGAAATAAAATTAAATTTGGAAGAATATTTAAATAAGCTTCAAGAACATAATGAATATATTACTGATGTTAATTTATTTAATTCATCACAAGATGGTGATGAATCAAAAGTAGAAGAAAACAAAAGTTTAATTAGAAAAAAACAAATAAAAGATATAAAAAGCAAATATGATTATAGATATTTAGGTTATTTTGGTTATGATTCGATATTTAATAATGATAAATACTAAAGTAGACATTGCTAAATAATTTAATCTATTATATAATTATTCTAGGTGAATAATATGAAAATAATGACAAGACTAACAATAAAAGAAATATTGAATAATAAGAAAAATTTTGCTTTATGCTTTATAAGCGTCTTATTATCTTGTATATTACTTTTTACTGTTGGTCTTGCTTTTTCTACTATTAGACAAAATCAAATCAATAGTATTATTGATAATTATGGTGATTTTCATGCTATTATTTATAATACTGATACAAATGAAAAAAAATATTTAAATAATGATATAGTAAAAAAATATTATTATATTTATCAAATAGAAGACAATTTATATGGCATAAGTGATAATTTTGATTTAAAAGTAATTGGAACATTACCAAACAATAATGAAGAAATTGTAATTAGTTCATTTAAAGCAAATGAATTAAATTTGAAAATTGATTCAATTTTAAATATAAAAGGAAAAGATTATAAAATAGTTGGAATTTATGAAAAAACTTATTTTAATGATCCTATATTTAAAGATTATATTTTAACTAAGGACGTAGAAAAAGATAGTAGAGCAATTTATTTTGTTTATTTAAATTCTTATAATAATATGAATTTAGATTTCGATATTTTAGTTAGTAAATTCAATGATGCTTCCATATACAAAAACAAAACATTAATTAGTTATTTTGATAAAGCAGATGATTCACCAGAAAAGCAAGTATTTATTTTATTAACCATGTTTTTATGTTTAATTTTAGCTTTTATAGTTTTCTTTATAATTTATAATGCTTTTTCAATATCAGTAAATGAAAAGAAAAAGAAGCATGCAATGTATAAAAGTATTGGAGCAAGTCCTAAACAAATATTATATTCAGTATTTTTAGAATCATTAATAGTTTTAGTTATTGCAATACCTTTAGGATTTTTATTAAGCTTAGGCTTTGTATCATTAATTTTATTTATAATAAATAATATGTTAGAAGGAATAGCATCTAATATTTATACCTTAGAAGTATATCCAATTTTTATATTTATTTCTTTAATATTTATATTAATAAGTACTTTATTTGCAACTTTTTCAGTAGCAAGAATGGCAAGTAAAATTAATATCATTGATGAAGTAAGACAAGTTAAAAAGTTTAAATATAGAAAATCAAATAAATTAATAAAAAAAATATTAGGAATTGAATGTCTAATATCAGCTAATAACGTTACTAGAGATAGGGCTAAATATCGAATAACTACAATTTCAGTCGTGATAGGTATTATTTTATTTTTAACTGCTACAACTTTGTTATCGATTGCTTTATATAATACAAATAAATTTGATATGCCTAAATATATTAGTTTATATTTTAATTTAGAAGATCTAAAAAATACTACAAAAGAAAATATTATAAGTGATGTTTCAAAATTAGAATCTGTTGATAATTTAATGTATTATACTAGTGAATTTTATAAATTTACAACTAAAAATGAATTTAATAATTTAACGATGAATAATATCAATTATATTTATTTAGATGAAAATAATTATAATAAAATAAAGAATTATTATAATATATCAAATGATAATCCATTATTAATTAATCAAATAGATGGAAAACAAGTATTTGTTGATGATATAGTAACATTAGATATAATAGATTTTAATACAAATGAAATAAAAAAAACCATTGATGCTAATGTCATAAAAGATTTTGGACCTTTAGAAGAACTTGATAAAATGTTAAATTTAAGTATGATTCCTACAATTATTGACAAATATTATGAAGATTCAAATGATTCGATTAGAATTTATATAACAGCTAATGATTACTTGAAATTAGATCAAGAAATTAAGCCTATTATTGAAAGTGATAATATATATTATACTAACACCTATGTAGATAATTATAATAGCGTTGTTTTGTCTAATTGCATTAAATTAATAATTTATTTAATCTTATTATTTATAACATTTATAACTGTTGTTAGTATTATTGGTACTATAAGTGCAAGTTTAAATTTAAGAAGAAAAGAATTTGCTATTTTAAAAAGTATTGGGTTATCTAATAAACAATTTAATAAAATGATTTTTTATGAAAGTTTGATGTTAAGTTTGAAATCATTATTGTTTGGAATATTATTATTTATATTAATAGTTAGTATATTTATAAAAATAACAATGATAAATGATGCTACTTATGAGGGATTATTACAAATTCCATTAAATATTTATCTAACACCATTATTAATTTGTATAATAGGTGTAATATTAATAGTATATTTATCTTTCTTAATAGCAACTCACAAAATAAAAAAAGACAATATTGTTGATGTTTTAAAATATTATTAAAAGAACCAATTAAAGGTTCTTTTTAAGTCTTTCTATATGCTCTTCATAATCTTTTTTAGATGGAAATATTTGAATAGAATCGTAATTTCCATGCATAAAAACTGTTCTATCAATAGTAAATGATTCATGTGGCTGAAAAATAATTCTTCTCATTTTATCAACTTTAACTAAAGACACAATAGAATGTGTTATCAATTCAATTTTATTATTTTCCTTTTCAAGTTGTTCAATTTCTTTTTTAATTTTTGACCAATTAATAATAACATAATAATTGTCTTCACCTTTTTGAATTATTAATTCATCATCTGGTTCAACATAAGAAAATTTTGGTATATATAATCTTCCTTTAGAATCTATTTTATATTCAGCATTTCCAAAGATAGGTCTATCTCCAAACATTAAAATCCCTCCCGTTTAATGATGCATATTATAGTTAAAATAATTAAAGTTGTCAAATTTATTTATATACCACTAAAATATGAAAAAATTGTAGTGATACAATTGATGTGAAACAATTTGTATATAAAAATAGTGATTCAAGTAGTATAATTGAGTTGAACCAAA